>JBLHHD010000015.1:0-16362 GCA_047614605.1 Alteromonadaceae bacterium | reverse complement strand
CAAGCACTAATGTCCTGGGATAAGTCAATTTTTGCATAAACCGCAGGTGATAACAAAAGCGCGGCAAATAACGGTAAGGTACGTCTCATGGGGTGGTCCTTTAACAAGCGGTAATATTTGCTGGGGGTGAATTAGTGGTGGATTATAACTAGTTATGTTTAAGCCGTACAGGTGGATTTTATGTTGTTGTGGTTTGGTATAGGAGGATTGGGGGAGCACACCTAATACCCACTTCAAAATACAGTTGCAGAGCCGCTCAGAGGCTCCCACTGAATCCTGCATTTTGAAGTCACTTGGGTATAGTAACTGTCAGTCTTTATATCACTATGTCTTGGAGTTCCTTATGTTGGCAATAATAGCGGGGCGCTAATTAAGGCAAAGCAAGTCGTTGATATAAAAAGATACCTCTTTGATTTCATTCTTTCGTGTTGCACATTCCGCTATAGCTGGTACGCTTAATCGTTTGATATTAACTGAGCCGACAACGCGGTTAAGCGGTGAGCGCATGTTAAGGGCGTCGACTTGACGTTTAAGGTCGTGAGCCACGTTCAACTAAAGCCAGGCGCAGGTTTTGTTTTGAAATGGTATAGTCAGAGCTGTAAAGGCTCGAAAACCCCGGAGTTATAAACCAGCCAGCAGCCGCTAAGGTGAGTGCTGCGAGTAAACCGCCTGCCAGGCGTTTTTTTAATGTGTTGATTGGTGCCAGTTGTACATCCGGTGTTGAAGTCTCTTTCATCATTGCCTGAAGCCCTTTTTCGTAGACTTAAATCCTACGAGTTAAATAACGAGTAATCGACATCAGTATTACAACTCACGTGCCAATATGTATCTATTTGATTTTATTGGTTATATTATTTATGATCTGGCCTTTTTTACGATTGGACATGTATCGGACACCACTGGACACCCATGAAGTGAGTCATGGGGTGAGTTAATTATTCAGCAAAATAATCAAACTTTATGATGGGTATCATTTTGTTGAATACTCAATTATGGTCCTTGCAGGTTAGCCGATGTTTAAGCTAATTTGAATTTAGGCATAAATTATCAATTTATTTCAATAGCTTACGAACACCTTGTGGTTTGAGGCAGGTATTTGGTGTTCGGTTATGGGGTTTGACAGGCAAAAACCGCTACTATCAATTTATTGAAAAATCGCGTATTATTCGCCCCCTGAAAATCGTCAGCGGCAGGGTTTTAAATCAACCACATTTTGCACTTAGATTGCATTCGCCGCCGTACTCATACACAACCCAAGGGGACATTATTGTGCTTCAAGAATATCGTCAACATGTTGAAGAACGTGCCACTCAAGGCATAGTACCTAAACCTTTAGATGCACAGCAAGTGGCTGGGCTGGTTGAATTAATTAAAAACCCACCAACAGGTGAAGAAACATTTTTACTGGATTTGCTGATCAACCGCGTACCACCTGGAGTTGATGACGCCGCTTATGTTAAAGCTGGTTTTTTGGCCGCCATTGCTAAAGGTGAAACTGCATCACCGATACTTGATGCCGCTAAAGCGACTGAGTTGTTAGGCACTATGTTAGGTGGTTACAATATCGCACCAATGATTGATTTGTTGGATGACGACGCATTGGCTCCAATCGCGGGTACTGCTTTATCTCATACCCTGTTGATGTTTGATGCCTTTCATGATGTAAAAGAAAAAGCCGATGCGGGTAATGCCGTGGCCAAAACAGTAGTTGAATCATGGGCTAATGCGCAGTGGTTCACGTCTAAGCCTGAGCTGGCTAAAAAAATTACCGTTACGGTATTCAAGGTATCGGGTGAAACCAATACTGATGATCTTTCTCCTGCACCTGACGCCTGGTCTCGTCCTGATATCCCATTACACGCTTTGGCGATGCTTAAAATTGGCCGTGATGGTATCAACCCTGATGAAGAGGGCGCTATCGGTCCTATCAATCAAATTGCAGAGTTGAACAAAAAAGGTTTCCCACTGGCCTATGTTGGTGATGTCGTTGGTACTGGTTCGTCGCGTAAATCGGCTACTAACTCGGTATTGTGGTTTATGGGTGATGATATTCCAAACGTACCAAATAAACGCGCAGGCGGTGTGTGTTTGGGTAACAAAATTGCGCCTATCTTCTTTAACACCATGGAAGACTCCGGTGCCTTACCAATCGAGTTGGATGTTGAAAAGCTTAATATGGGTGATGTCATTGATATCTTCCCTTATGAAGGCAAAGTTAAACGTCACGGTACGGATGAAGTTATCTCTGAGTTTTCACTTAAATCAGATGTGATCCTTGACGAAGTTCGTGCTGGTGGTCGTATCCCTCTAATTATCGGTCGTGGTTTGACTGAGCGTGCCCGCGAGTCTTTGGGACTAGCTCCTGCTGATTTCTTCCGTCGTCCTGCTGATATCGCAGATTCTGACAAAGGTTTCACTTTGGCCCAGAAAATGGTGGGTAAAGCGTGTGGCGTAACGGGTATTCGTCCGGGTCAATATTGTGAACCTAAGATGACTTCGGTTGGCTCTCAGGATACTACCGGTCCAATGACTCGTGATGAGCTTAAAGATTTGGCTTGTCTGGGTTTCTCTGCTGATTTGGTGATGCAGTCTTTTTGTCATACCTCAGCGTATCCTAAGCCGGTCGATGTGAATACTCATCATACTTTGCCTGATTTCATCATGAATCGCTCTGGCGTTTCATTACGTCCGGGTGATGGCATTATTCACTCTTGGTTAAACCGGATGTTATTGCCAGATACCGTTGGTACTGGGGGTGACTCTCATACCCGTTTCCCTCTGGGTATTTCGTTCCCGGCAGGTTCAGGTTTGGTGGCTTTTGCTGCCGCCACGGGTGTTATGCCGTTGGATATGCCTGAGTCTGTGCTGGTGCGCTTTAAAGGTGACATGCAACCGGGTATTACGTTACGTGATTTGGTTCATGCTATCCCTTATCAAGCCATTCAGGATGGTTTGTTAACGGTTGAAAAAACCAACAAGAAAAACATTTTTTCGGGCCGGGTATTAGAAATTGAAGGGCTTAAAGGGTTAACCGTTGAGCAAGCATTCGAATTGTCAGATGCCAGTGCTGAGCGTTCGTCATCAGGTTGTGCTATTAAACTTGAAGACGACTCGGTTGCTGAGTATTTGAACTCTAACATCGTTATGCTTAAGTGGATGATCAGTGAAGGTTACGGCGATGTTCGTACTATTGAACGTCGTATTACTGCCATGCAAGATTGGTTGGCTAAACCTGAGTTGATGGCCGCTGATGCTGATGCTGAGTATGCTGCCATTATCGAAATTGACCTGAACGAAATTAAAGAGCCGATTTTATGTGCACCAAATGATCCCGATGATGCTCGTATGTTATCTGAGGTTGCTGGTCAAACTATTGATGAAGTGTTTATCGGTTCATGTATGACTAACATCGGTCATTTCCGCGCTGCGGGTAAACTGCTTGAAAACTTTACCGGTCAATTACCAACTCGCTTGTGGATCGCACCACCGACAAAAATGGATGCTGCACAGTTATCTGATGAAGGTTACTACAGCATTTACGGTCGTGTTGGAGCGCGTACAGAAAGTCCGGGCTGTTCACTGTGTATGGGTAATCAAGCGCGTGTTGCTGAGAAATCAACGGTCGTTTCAACCTCAACCCGTAACTTTCCGAATCGTTTGGGTAATGGGGCCGATGTATTTTTGGCCTCTGCTGAGTTGGCTGCGGTTGCTTCTATTACTGGCAGCATTCCATCGGTCGAGCAATACATGGAGTATGCGCAAAAGATCAACGCTACAGCCGCTGATACTTATCGCTATCTGAACTTCCATAAGATGTCTCAGTACACCGAAAAAGCGGACAATGTGATTGTGCAACAGGCGGTTTAATCCTCCTGTTCAGCGTTTAACGTATACTTATTGGCTTTTTGTTATAAAAGCCGCTTAAAAGGGTGATCCACCGGTGTAAAGCCGTCGGCTCGCCTTTTTTTTTGGCAAATACCAACTAGTATAAATAATAGGCTTAATAGTTTAATTCAGGTATAAGGTTATGGAATACGAATTCTCTCGTGACCCCGTAAGGGGCGGTTACCATGCAAGGTTCTCAATGGAACATGAGGTTTTTTCACCCTGGCTGGTGGATGAAGTGGGTAATGATGCTGGGAAATTAAAAGCGTTGTTTGACTCGATTGAACAAATTCAACAACGCAAGGTGATGGAATTAACCATTGAGGGGCGTGAATACTTACTGACACTCAATCCAATGGATGTGACCGTTCAACTTAATTCGATTTGTGAAGAGGTAGGTGCCACTAACGGGGCTGGTCTTGAAGAAGATATGACGGTTAATAACGATCACTTTTACGGCGCTTGCGGGCTGGACGATTTTGATATGATGTTGCGTAGCTGGCAGCGCTTTCTTAATGATTAATAGCGATTAATATTGGCTCAATACGATAAAAAATAAAGAATGTGGTAATGGCTTCTAACAAGTCTTGGTTAAATCCTCTGATTGGCTTATTTATGGGATGGCTTATTTTTCTCAGTTTGTGATGTGGTTGTGGATTGCAATATCACCGACTTTAATTCTGGCTCTCATTGGCTTGTTTTGTTATGCCGCGTTTGAGAAGAATGGTTATTATTTATTGCTCGGTTGCATTGGGGTCGGTATGGCCATTGGTGTTGTCTGGGCAGAATACGTAAGACGAACCTATGGTTGTATTGAGTTTATGAGTAAGTTGTTGTCGACCCCTGAGATTGATGGTCGACGAACGGTAGAGCAACAAAAAAGGCGTTGAGCCTGAAGGATTAGACCCGTTGGTAGAAATAATAACCTATGATAGTCGTTACTATCAGGCGCTAGTGTCTATGTGTCTTGATTTTAAGCAACAAACTCAGGCGGTTTCAGATGTGTTTGATGCCCTGCAAGGCAATGCCGATGAGCTCAGTGAGGCCATTGAAGCGTATATTAAACTGCAAATAGATAATCCCACCGTGACTGTGTTGCTGGCTCTTGAGGCCGGTATGCCTGTGGGGTTTGTGATTGGTCAGCCAAGTGAATACTTTCCTTTTTGCAAGATTGAGCGTATTGGGCATATTAAAGAGTTGTTTGTCAGTCGCTTATTCAGAGGTAAGGGGATGGGCAAACAACTGCTTAATGCACTGGAGCAGGTGTTTTATCGTCAGGGGATCACCAATTACAAGATTGAAACCGTGGTGTATTACCCGCAAAACAAAGGGTTTTATGAATCAATGGGTTATCAGGTGTTTTTACTGGATATGCGAAAATCGGCATAAAAAAAAGGTGCCCAAAGGCACCTTTAAACGTTATATGTGGTGTAGTTAAGCATCCAGCTTATGGGATTCCCTAAATCATCCATGAGTTTGCCAACCGTTGGCTCCTGCAATCTTCGTGATTGCTCCTTCGTCTTCCTGACAATAAACGCCTCTGCATTTATAATCTGTTAATCCGTTACGCTTCCTGTAGTCCATGTGTTCCAGGGTGATAAATGCCATTCAACTGTCCTTTGGCTTCGTCCGAAAACGTCCTGGTGATACTCCCTTGAATTTCGGTTACCTTGACTCCATCACATCCCTTTGCTTTTAACAGCCTGTTAAAAATCCTAGTCCATTGTCTTCCGGCTCCATTAACCCCCAACACCCTGTCGGAGCCCCTTCCTCAAAAGTTCGTCGCTTCAATGACTCTTTCGTTTACCAGCCGTTTGGTTGGTCTGTTATTAATAATAACGAACTTTTTTTAGCGAAAAAGTGACTTTCGACGAGTAAAGACAATGTTTTTTCATAGCAAACTAAAGGGAACTTATAAAAATCATTGATAAACAGTTGCTTATAAGTTTCGTTTCTGAAAAGGTTTTAAGTTTCAACCTATTTATCTCACTGTTTTGTGAGATATATCTTACGACAAAAATGACTTATGTCTCAAGCTGTACCAAAGCGGGCGCTTTTCTCGTGTTGGTCCATTTTGCTAGGTAAATATCAGTAGTGAGTCAAGGGCAGAGAACCCTTCTAAAGCGGATACTAAACGACTAACAAATCAAGTCAAATGGTTATTTTAGGGTGCTATTTTTTGGCTGAGACGTTAGAATGAATGACAATCATTCTCAATAACAACGCTCTCTCTATATCTCTATCTATAACAATAAGGTCTTGCTAAATGAAAAAAATTCTCCTGTCGGCAATGTTGCTGCTGACTTCTGGCTTGGTATCACAAACAGCGGTTGCTGCCACTGATGATGTCGTTAATATCTATTCTTATCGCCAACCCTTCCTTATTGACCCTATCCTTGCCTCTTTTACTCAACAAACCGGGATTAAAACCAAGGTGGTTTTTGCCAAAAAAGGTTTGCTCGAAAGGCTTAAGCGCGAAGGGAAGTTCAGCCCTGCCGATGTGGTGTTAACGGCTGATTTTAATTTGTTGTTACAGTTGACGGATGCTGAGTTAACCCAATCATTTAGCAGTAAAGTGATTGATGAGAACGTGCCTAGTGCTTTTATGGACCCGCTACATCAATGGATTGCCCTGACAAAGCGTGTACGTAACATCTACAGTTCAAAAGAAAGAATGGGTGATTTGAATCAGGTCAGTTATGAAGATTTGGCATCAGCACAGTACAAAGGCAAACTCTGCACCCGTAGTGGTAAGCATCCCTATAATATTGCGCTGGTTTCGTCGATGATTGCGCATCATGGTCAAGCACAAACTAAGCAGTGGTTGTTAAAGGTCAAAGCGAATCTAGCCCGAAAACCTCAGGGTAATGACCGGGCTCAGGTAAAGGCGATTAAAGAAGGCCTTTGCGATTTGGCGTTGGGCAACAGTTATTATTACGGAAAAATGCTTCAGGATGAGAAGCAAAAAGTCTGGGCTGAGGCGGTCAATATTAACTTTCCTAATCAGAAAAACCGTGGCTCACACATTAATGTCAGTGGTATCGTGATGGCAAAACATGCGCCTCACAAAGTTGATGCGTTAAAGCTGATTAATTATTTAACCTCAGCTGAAGCACAGCAGCTATATGCTTCACTGAATATGGAATACCCGGTCAAAGTGGGCGTTAAACTGGACCCTCTGGTGGCTTCATGGGGTGAGTTTAAAGAAGATTCTGTGGCGATTGCTGAGGTGGCTGGTTTTCGTAAGCAAGCACTGGCATTACTTGATGAAACGCGGTTTGATCTGAATTAATGTCAGCTAAACACCGTTTGGGCTCGGGTTTTGGGGCTGCTGCTACCACAGGTCTTGCCTGGTTAATTGGTTTAGTGTTAAGCCTACCTGTGTGGGCACTGGTTTTTGAAGCAGTTAAACCCGGGGCTGAGGTTTTTTCGCAGCTTTGGGGTACGGTTTTAATTGATTACATCAGCAACACCCTGTTGCTGGTGTTGTTGGTGTCTTTGTTATCGCTGCTCATCGGTCTGCCTGTGGCGTGGCTCACCGCGATGTGTCAGTTTCCTGGGCGTAAGTGGCTGCAATGGGCAATGATGTTGCCTTTGGCTATGCCCTCCTACCTTATCGCTTATGTTTATACCGACTTATTTGACTACGCTGGTCCGGTGCAAACCAGTTTACGCCGCTGGTTTGGCTGGCAATCACCTGATGATTATGCCTTTTTTGAGATCCGCTCACTCGGTGGGGCGGCGTTAATGTTGGCATTAGTATTATTCCCTTATCTTTATTTAATTGTACGCACCGCTTTGGTTGAACAGTCTTTTCAGTTAATTCAGGCCAGCCGAATTATGGGGTGTAAACCCTGGCAGAGTTTCTACCGGGTCTCTTTGCCTATGGTCAGAGGGGCCGTGATGGTGGCACTGGCGTTGATAGCGATGGAAACGTTGGCAGACTTTGCAACAGTTCATTATTTTGCTGTAAACACCCTGACAACGGCGGTTTACGATACTTGGTTGGGTTACGGTAGTCTTACCGCAGCGGCTAAGATATCGGTTTTAATGCTGGTGCTGGTGTTTGCTTTTATTGGTTTGGAGCGTTATAGCCGTCGTCAAAAGGCGGTGTTTGAACGCCAATCCAGACAAGACAGTAATACCCTTTATTATCTGACAGGGCTTAAAGGGTGGCTGGCTAGTGGATATTGCCTGCTCATCCTGTTTTTTGCCTTTGTGTTGCCGTTGTTGGTGCTTATTAATTATGCCATTGAAAATGTTGATATTGCCTGGAATGATGATTTTATTCGTTATGCTGGCATTAGCTTTAGTATTGCAGCGACTGTAGCTCTTATCACTATTGTGCTGAGTGTGCTGATATTAAGTGCTCAACGTAGTGATAACAGTGCTAAAAGCCATTGGCGCAACCGAGTACCTTCGGTGCTGGCATCAACCGGTTATGCTTTGCCGGGAACGGTGTTGGCCATTGGTGTGTTGATCCCTTTGAGTTCGCTGGATTTTGCGCTTAACGATCTGTTGGCTCTATTTGGGGATTGGCAGCCCGGGTTAGTATTCAGTGGCACTGTGTTTGCGATCATTTTTGCTTATGTAGTGCGTTTTAATGCAGTGGCCGTGGGCGCTATTGAGTCGAGTTTTAACAAGATCACGCCGTCGATTGATATGGTGTCCAGAACGCTGGGGCTGGGTCGGTTTAAACTGCTGGTGCTGGTGCATTTGCCGTTAATTAAAAAAGGCTGCTTTACAGCGGCGTTGCTGGTATTTATAGAATCGATGAAAGAGCTGCCAGCGGCGTTGTTGTTACGGCCTTTTGATTTTGAGACACTGGCGACTTATGTCTATCAATACGTCAGTGATGAGCAGCTCGAAAATGCTTCAATAGCGGCTTTAACGATTGTTTTGGTGGGATTAATACCGCTGATTTTTATCAATCGTCTGGCCAGTAAAAACTAATACCAAAACCAATACGCAAACTAACACAAAATAGTAGGAAAACTTTTGTCTGAACTTTTAAGCAGCGCAGGCGTAACGCCTCAGCCCAAACTGAGCATCAGTGATCTGCATTACAGCTACGAGGGTAAAGCGATTTTCGAACGCTTGTCTTTAACGGTTCAAAACGATCAGATCTTGTGTTTGTTAGGGGCTAGTGGCTGTGGTAAAACCACTGCGCTTAAAGCCATTGCGGGTTTACTTCAAACCCAGAGCGGGCAAATTCGTATCGATGGTAAATTGGTTAATGGTCAAGGCATATTTGTGCCCCCTGAGGCTCGTCACATAGGCATGATTTTTCAAGATTATGCGTTGTTTCCTCATTTGACGGTGGCGGGTAATATTGGTTTTGGCATTCGCCATCTGGGCAAAGCACCGCTTAAAGCCAAGATTGATGAATTATTGGCGCTGGTGAAGCTGGATAATCTCGGTGAACGTTATCCTCATCAGTTATCGGGTGGGCAGCAGCAACGGGTGGCTATTGCCAGAGCGTTGGCTTATTCGCCACAACTGTTGTTGCTTGATGAGCCTTTTTCGAATATTGACCCTCAAGTGCGTCATACCCTAATGGAAGATATCCGCCAAATTCTTAAGTCACAGAAAATGTCAGCGGTATTTGTCACTCATTCAAAAGAAGAAGGGTTTATTTTTGCCGATATTATGGCGGTGATGAACAATGGGGTTATCGAACAAATCGATACCCCTCAGGTGTTGTTTAACCAGCCACAAACCCCCTTTGTAGCTGAGTTTTTGGGTAAAGGGGTTTATTTACCCGCCAGCCAGTTAAATGCGACTACAGTGCAGACGCCACTGGGGAATATTACCAGCACCAGCAAGATTGAGCATCCAGTAGGGAGTGAGGGGAGGCTATTTGTTCGTCCTCAGCACTTTGCGCTGACACTGGCGTTGGAGCCTAATGCACTTGTCACTCATAAAAGCTTTATTGGTCATGGTTTTCATTATCATATTCGCTTTGAAGGATTCATGATTGATGTCTTTTGGGACCAGGACTTACCCTCAGGTTCAAGGGTTCATTTAGCGGTTAAACCTCATCGGTTGCATTTGTTTTTAGCCTAACTGTTTCTTTGCATAACTATTTAGCTTAACTATTTTGCTTAACTGTTTCGCATAGTGATGTAAAGTTTTGTATCATTGCGCGATTATGTCTATTTCGACTTATATTTTGGCATTGTAACCGAGGGTTTATTAGATGGCACAAGAACAGCTGGGAGTGTGTGCAGAAGCCAATATACATGGGCTGTACTTGCTGTTTAATGCCAATGACGATAGAGAAGGCTTCATTCGTCAGGTGCTGGCAAAGCTGCCGGGGTTATTCGATGAATTGGGTGAACGCTTTTCTGAGGCGATGTTATGTGGTTTGGTCGCTATTGGCACCAGCTATTGGGATGTGTTGTATCCAAATGGGCGTCCAGCGCTGCTTAAACCCTTTCCTGCGATACAAAGCGAGGGTTATTCAATGCCCGGTATCCCTTATGATATTTTAATTCAAATACGCTCTGACAGGGCCGATGTAAACCATCTGATGGGGTTGCAGGTTATTGCGATGTTTGCCAATGCGGTGGAGCTGGTTGAGCAAATCAAAGGGTTTCGTTACCTTGACGGGCGAGATTTAACTGGTTTTGTTGATGGCACTAAAAATCCGGTTGGGGTTAAAAAAAGACAAATTGCCCTGGTGGACAAAGAAGATCCGGATTTTAGCGGTGGCAGTTATATTCATATTCAGCGTTATCAGCATAATCTGAGGCGCTGGGAGCACCTTGATGTGCTGGATCAGGAAAAGGTGATCGGTCGCACTAAAATCAAAAATCAGGAGTTTGCTGAGTCGAAAAAACCGCTGGATTGTCATATCAAAAGAGCCGCGGTTATTGACGAGGAGGGTCAACCTTTACAGATCTTACGCCAAAGTATGCCTTACGGTCATATGAAAGCTCAGGGATTGTTTTTTATATCGTGCTGCAAGACCCCGGAGAATTTTGAAAAGATCCTCACCAGCATGGTCAAAGGTGATGGTCACGGCAATACCGACAGTTTGCTCAACTTTACCCAAGCCCAAAGCGGTGCCGCATTTTTTGCCCCTTCACGGACGTTTTTGATGAAAAACGGCTCGTAAACCCGGGTAAATCGACTGCTGGGCCATGGGCACCCTCATCAAACGTTCTCAAACAAGTCTTTAATATTTTGCAAGGTGAAGTTAATATCCGCGATATTGCTTGGCGCGATAAAAATGGTGTCATCGCCTGCTATAGTTCCCAATACACCTTCTGCTTTACCCACTGAGTCAAGCAGGCGGGCAATTAGCTGTGCGGCACCCGGGCTGGTTCTGATGATAACCATTACGTCATTGTGGATAACGTCAAGTACCAGGTGCTTAAGTGGGCTTTTGGCGGTTGGCATACCAAATTCAGCTGGCAGGCAATAGACCATTTCTTGTTTGGCGTTACGGGTTCTGACCGCACCAAACTTACTTAACATTCTGGATACTTTGGATTGGCTGATATTGTCAAATCCCTGACCTTTGAGGGCTTCAACTATTTCACTTTGAGAGCCGAAACGTTCCTCGGTAAGGAGTTGTTTAAATGCTTTAACCAGCATTTGCTGCTTACTTAATGTTGCCATTTGATTGGTCGCGCTGCCTGAGTGAGTAATAACGTGATTCTACTTTAATTATCCGATGTGATCAGTAGTTGTGGGCCAGATTGTTACTAATTGTTTATTCAATGGGTCTAAATGCGGATAAAACAGTTATTTTTGCCGCGATGGGCACCAGGCAATTGAGTTTTTGCTCATAA
This sequence comes from Alteromonadaceae bacterium, assembly GCA_047614605.1. Classification (GTDB taxonomy): domain Bacteria; phylum Pseudomonadota; class Gammaproteobacteria; order Enterobacterales; family Alteromonadaceae; genus JABSOG01. Next base: position 4,678 of record JBLHHD010000015.1, on the reverse strand, counting down.
TCCAGTAAGGTTGGCGCGTTTTTTAATCACGTTAATTGAATTTTGGAGAAATAGCATGAAAGTAACCGTTATAGGTGCTGCTGGTGGTATTGGTCAGGCGTTATCGCTTTTATTGAAAAATGGTTTGCCCGCTGGTAGTGAGTTAGCGCTGTTTGATTTGGCTCCGGTCACTCCGGGTGTTGCTGTTGATTTAAGCCATATCCCAACTGATGTTAAAATTGAAGGTTTTTCTAAAGATGGTCTGAATGACGCTTTGGCTGGTGCCGATGTTGTTATGATCCCCGCTGGTATGCCACGTAAACCAGGTATGGACCGTGCTGATTTGTTTAACGCCAATGCTGGCATTATCAAGAATCTGGCTGAAGCGATTGTTGCGCATTGTCCAAAAGCAATGGTTGGTGTGATCACTAACCCGGTAAACACGACGGTACCAATTGTTGCTGAAGTATTCAAAAAAGCCGGTACTTATGATGCAAAACGTCTGTTCGGTGTGACTACTCTTGATGTTATCCGCTCAGAAACGTTTGTTGCTCAAGTTAAAGGGTTAAAAGCCACTGACGTTGTTGTTCCAGTGATTGGTGGGCACAGTGGTACTACAATTTTACCTTTATTGTCACAAGTTGAAGGGGTTACCTTCACTGATGAAGAAGTTGAAAGCTTGACAGTACGCATTCAAAACGCGGGTACTGAAGTGGTTGAAGCCAAAGCCGGTGGCGGATCAGCTACTTTGTCTATGGGCCAGGCTGCTGCTCGTTTCTGCTTGTCTTTGGTTAAAGCCATGCAAGGTGAAGAAGTGGTTGAGTATGCTTACGTTGAAGGCAATGGCGAACATGCCCAGTTCTTCGCTCAACCTATGCGTTTAGGCGTTAATGGCGTAGAAGCGTTATTGTCAATCGGCGAGTTGAGTGCTTACGAGCAAAAAGCCCTGGCGGACATGATGGACACCCTTAAAAGTGATGTTCAAAAAGGTGTTGATTTCATTAACGCTTAGTACCAGTCAATTAATAACCCTCTTTCATAGAGGGTTGTCAATGTTTACGGAGCTGTTTTTCCTAGGCGCTTGTCCGAGAATAGGGCTAGTGCTGAGGGAAAGTCGGTTTGAGATCGTTTTTGCGGTTTTTTCAGGCGAATAGTTTGACTATTTAACTGGAAAAAGCGCGGAAAATAGCCAAATCCGAATTTTCCTCAGTCGAGTCTCATTCTCGGACAGGCTCCTAGAGCGCCATATGGCGCTCTAGCTATTACGCTCTACTGCAATTTTTGCCAACCCAATCAAAGCATCCTTATATTCAGACTCTTCTAAAAATGCGATGGCATCAATAGCCAGTTGGGATTCTTGCTGAGCTTTAGCGGTGACATATTCCAGTGCTTTGGTTTGTTTAATGGCGTCCATGACCGCTGCAAGGTTGTCCATACCAGTGCGATGCTCAATGGCATTCCTGATCAGCTGCTTCTGGGTGTCATTGCCGTGGTTAATGACGTGGATAAGGGGAAGGGTAGGTTTGCCTTCACTGAGGTCATCCCCGATGTTTTTGCCTAGTACGTCGCTGTCACTACCATAATCGAGCACGTCGTCAATTAGCTGAAAGGCTGTGCCCAGGTGCATTCCGTATAAACGCATGGCTTCAACGGTTTTTTCGTCTTTATTGGCGATAATGGCGGCTAACTGGGTGGCCGCTTCAAACAAACGAGCGGTTTTGCAGTAAATTACCTGCATATAACTTTCTTGAGTGGTGTCCGGGTTGTTGCAATTCATTAATTGCAGGACTTCGCCTTCGGCAATGACATTGGTGGCATCGGCCAAAATTGCCATGATCGACATCTTTTCGAGGCTGACCATCATTTGAAAGGAGCGGGTATAAAGAAAGTCACCTACAAGGACACTGGCCTGATTGCCAAAAACTTCATTGGCGGTATCTTTTCCCCGGCGCAGGGTCGATTCATCAACTACGTCATCGTGGAGCAAAGTGGCGGTGTGGATAAATTCAATGATGGCAGCTAGGGTCAGGTGTTTGTCACCTTCATAGTTCATTGCACGGGCTGCAAGGACCGTTAGCAATGGGCGAATACGTTTTCCGCCGCCATTGACGATATACAGGCCTATTTGATTGACCAATACCACATCTGATCGTAATTGATCATAAATTAAGTGATTAACAGCAGACATATCCGGTTTGGAGAGGTCAGTAATACAGTTGAGATCCATTTTCGACGCTTCGTGATCATTTTTATCTGGGCATTTATAGCGGGCGAGTTTACACTATTGCGGGCGGATACTCATAATGGTTTATTGGCTTTTCTACGCCTTTTACCACCTTGTTGTGGATAATTTCAGCGATTTAATTTGATGGGTTATTTTTAAACGATCTTTTTACGTATAGCCCTTGCTAGGGTCTTTTTTTTCGCGTAAAATCCGCGCCCTGTCATAAAAATTGTATGCGTCAATTATGGACGCGAAAAAGAGCGGAGTTTAATATGTACGCGGTTTTCCAAAGTGGTGGTAAACAACACCGTGTGACCGAAGGTCAAACCGTTCGTCTAGAGAAGCTAGACATTGAAACCGGTTCAGTCATTGAGTTTGATAAAGTACTCATGGTAGCTGCTGGTGATGATGTTAAGATTGGCGTTCCCTATGTAGACGGCGGTAAAGTAACGGCTGAGATCGTTTCTCATGGTCGTGGTGATAAAGTAACGATTGTTAAGTTCAGACGTCGTAAGCACTCACGCAAACAACAGGGCCACCGCCAGTGGTTTACTGAAGTTAAAATTACTGGCATTAACGCCTAATCTAGGAGCACTAACATGGCACATAAAAAGGCTGCAGGTAGTACTCGTAACGGTCGTGACTCCGAAAGTAAACGTTTAGGTGTTAAACGTTACGGTGGTGAGTCAGTATCAGCGGGTAGTATTATCGTTCGTCAACGCGGAACACAGTTCCACCCTGGTGACAACGTAGGTTTAGGACGTGATCACACGTTATTTGCTCTTACCGATGGTAAGGTTAAATTTCAGATCAAAGGTCCAAAAAACAGAAGATTTGTTAATATTGAAGCGTAATTAAATTTTTTTGTTGAAAAACCCCGCCTCAGGCGGGGTTTTTTGTTTTTGAACATATTTATTTTATATTTTTTACAACAGGAGCTGTGTAGCACCATGAAATTTGTTGATGAAGTCGAGATCCGAGTGGAAGCCGGCGACGGTGGTAATGGTATTGCCAGTTTCAGACGTGAAAAGTATGTCCCAGAGGGCGGCCCTAATGGCGGCGACGGCGGTGATGGTGGTGATGTTTTTTTGATTGGTGATGAAGGGCTTAATACCCTGATTGATTACCGTTTTGAACGTTTCCATCGGGCCGAACGTGGCGAGAATGGTAAAACAACCAACCGTACAGGAGCCCGAGGTGAAGACTTATATCTTAGAGTACCGGTGGGAACCAGAGCTACTGATGTGGACACCGCTGAAGTAATTGGTGAAGTTACCGGTCACGAGCAAAAATTGATGGTTGGCAAAGGCGGCTTTCATGGTCTGGGTAATACCCGTTTTAAAACGAGTACCAACCGTGCGCCAAGACAAAAAACAATGGGAACATCAGGCGAGGTCAGAGAGCTGAACCTCGAATTGATGTTGTTAGCTGATGTTGGTTTACTCGGAATGCCCAATGCAGGCAAATCAACCCTGATACGTTCGGTTTCAAAAGCCAAGCCTAAAGTGGCTGATTATCCGTTTACTACACTGGTACCTAACCTTGGTGTGGTTAACCCTGACCCCCATCGTTCATTTGTCATAGCCGACATTCCTGGATTGATTGAAGGTGCTGCTGATGGTGCCGGGCTTGGTATTCGCTTTCTCAAACATTTGGAGCGTTGTCGGTTATTATTGCATGTGATTGATTTGTTGCCTGCTGATGGCTCCGATCCGGTTGATAATGCCCGTGCTATTTTGGGTGAGTTAGAAAAGTACAGTAGTGAACTTACTGCCAAACCTCGTTGGTTGGTGTTCAATAAAATTGACTTGCTGCTGGATGAAGAAGTTGAAGCGATCAGCAACAGAGTTATTGAAGCGTTGGAATGGGAAGGCCCTTGTCATAAAATTTCTGCCTCCAGCAAGCTCAATACTACCGAATTGTGCCGGGAAGTACTCTCTGCCCTAGATGAAATGCCAAGAGCGATGGGGCTTGAAGAGAAAGTAAATGTTGAGTTTAAATGGGATGACTATCATAACGAAACAATTGAGTCCCATGTTAACAAGGACGATGACCTTGATGAAGATGATTATGATGTCGAGGTGGTTTACCAACCATGATCCCAGATCACAGTGGTGACTCCTGCAGTACTAAAAATCTTAAAACTATTCATGTAGCCGCTGGTATTGTGCTACGTGGTGGTCAGATTTTTCTTACTAAAAGAGCCGCCGATGTTCATCAGGGTGGCAAATGGGAGTTTCCCGGTGGTAAGGTGGAAGCTGGTGAGTCAGCTGAGCAAGCACTGTCTCGTGAGTTAAACGAAGAGATTGGTATTACAGTGTCCGGGGTGCAATCTTATCTCACCATTGTACATCAGTATGTGGAAAAAAAAGTGATACTGGATTTTTATCTGGTCGAGCACTTCAGCGGCGAGCCGGGTGGTTGCGAAGGTCAGCAATTTAACTGGTTTTTGCTTAATGAACTGAGTGGGCTGGA
>JBLHHD010000014.1:0-16376 GCA_047614605.1 Alteromonadaceae bacterium | reverse complement strand
AGCAACACGGTGGGTTGGGGTTGGCCATCTGCCAAAAATTAATGCAGCTTTTACAGTCTGATATTAGCGTTCAAAGCGAACTGGGTCAGGGGACTACATTTCAATTTTGGTTGAGTGCCGGTTAAATCAGTTGCACCTAAAAACGATCATTAGCGATAACATTTAAATCGCTGCCACCGGACAGGGTTAAACGCCTTTAAATGAGTCAATAATAGTATCGGTATTCAATAAGAACATAACCATGTATTCCCGACTAAAATTCAACGTTGCAGTGATCGCCACGATGGCGTGCCAAGCGTCATTCCTGGGCTATTTGTTCGGCTGGTTTATCGTCATCCCAGCTACCACATAATGCGAGGAACTGTTCAGTGGCTTGTCGGTGTTGGCTGGTTGGGGGTTAGAATTGCAAGATGAGCCTTGATGAGGGCAATGACCTCTTGGCTGATTGAGCGATTCTCCATTGGCGCTCTTTTGCCAAGGGTTTTATATAATTGGTCTCCATTGATTTGATTTGATTTGTAGAGTCGCCATAATCACCCTCTTTTACTTACCTATATCACTTAACTTTAAATCTCTATACAGGGGTTAGCAATCTACATTCATGAATGTAGATTCGTTAGTTTAAAACTCACCTTAACCATTTGCCTTCCACTCAATCTCACCCAACAAACTCTCGGCTAGGGCCGGTTGTTTTTCGAGTAATTTAAAACACTCCAACACTTTGTATTGGTTGATGTTATCGAGGTTGCCCAAGGTGTACAGGCTGCCGGTCAGGCGGGTGATGATTTGTAACTTGATTAATGAGCGTACTGAACCTATGCGGTTGACCAGCTCTATTTGCGCTTTTGTGGTGGGTAACCGTGACCAGATAGGCGTTTGGCGCTCTGCGTCTGGGTCTATTGCTGCCATTGACCTGTCGATACATAAATTGACTTCATTTAGTGCCTCTAAATCAATTGATTGAGCGTCATTGTCCTTCTTTATTGCTATTTTTGTTATTGCCAGATGAGCTTGCTCATAAATGGTTTTGGCGGTTTGACCGTCGAGTGGGTGTTCAAGTAATTCGAGTTGCCAGTCTTGCCAGGTGCGGTTGAGGATATAAATGGCAATGTCATGAGTGGTTGGACGATTTGAAAAGCATTTATCGCTGTAGATCGCTTTTAAGGTGCGCATAACCTCGCGAGCGACACCACCGGTGAAGATAAAAACCAGCTTACATACGGCTGGTGGTAATGGTGGCAGAGGTGGTAGTGGTTGGTTGGACTGGTTCATGTTCGCAAGATTTTCAGCCATTTTGACCACGCTGTTGTCGTTGACCCGAGTGACATAAAACATTTCGTCAAAGCTGCTTTCGAAAATATCCCGCCCGGCAGACAGGCGTTGACGGAATGACTGGGCGCAATCTTCTGATATGCTCAGCAGATAAAAGCAGTTCGCTAATGATAATGCCCCTTTAATTTCGGCTAACAGTTTTTTGACCTCTTCGATGTCGTGGATTTTGTCTAACTCATCAATGGCGATGATGAGCTTGCCTGTTTTGTTGTTATAGCTATCAGGCTCATCTGGATATGGTTTTTGGGTTAATAGCTTGCTGTATTGATCAAAACGGGCGGTGAGTTGGGGAAGGTTAATTGCTCGTTCTTGTTTGTTGGTGTTGCGGGTGAGGTTTGCCAAGGCGTTCATTAGCTTAAAGCCGTGAGTGTGGTCGACTTTATAAGACAGAAATTCGACAAAAGCTTTGGAGTCGTTTAGCCGGGCACGGGCGTGTGAGTGTTTCGGGGCTAGTCTGAGGCGCTTAATTATGCTGGGGTATTTCTCTTTCATAAGTATAGCAGCAGCAGCAACAGCAACAGCAGCAACAGCAGCAACAGCAGCAACAGCAGCAGCAGCAGCAGCAGCAGCAACACCAGCAGCAACAACAGCAACACCAACAAGACCAACAAGACCACGATCAATCATTACATTTAGTTTTGCAACTATTGTAAACTTTTTTGGTAACCTCGGTACCAATAGTAATACCAATACGAATACCAATACCAATACCGATATAGCTACCAATACCGATATAGCCACCAATACCGCGAATTGATTACCCGAATAATTCTCCGGGATCAACTCATCCACGAAAGTTAATCTAAAGCCAGAACCTTGATTGGCTGACTGATACTTAGCCGTTAGTATGTGTCTATACTGTTGTAATATCAGCTTTAATTGTTCGAGTGATGCCAGTGTGAGTAATTTTGGCTGTTGGCTCAGTACTTCGCTAATAATCAAGCCGGGCAACACATGGGCTTGACGGTCATCCTTCTTTTTGGCAAAGGTGCTGCTATCCAGCACAGCCCGTAATTGTTGTGCTTGCTGCTGTATGTTGGTATTACGGCTGAGCTGTTTTTCCCAAGTTAAAATAGTACGGTGAGTGAACAGCAAATTAAGTTCATCAATGGGTTTGGCGAGCTTGGCAGTATCAAAGGGTGCTGATCCGATAAAAGTTGGGGTTGTCCCATCATCCAACAGATAATAAATATAGGGCTGCAAGGCGCTTTCGACGAGTAATTCATCGGCACTCGTTTGACCATGCCAGTCATCAAAGGTTAATGGCTCAATTGTAAGCTTAGTGGGTAGTGCGGCTTTAGTGAGCGTATCGAGCACCTGCTTATTGGTTAATACTGGTGCCAGAGAAATAGGTTGTGGTTGAGTATTAGATAAAGAAAAACCATAACCAGCAAGCCCCCATTGTAACCATGTTTTTGTTGGTTTAGCTGGTAGCACCCGGTCAATTTGGGTTAAAAGATCATCAACATATCGTTGCTCTGCATTTTGTAATTGCGCTACAATCCGATCTTGATAATCACTGGTCACATAAAGGTTCACTTTACTGTTATCGCTCTTATAAAAACTAAGCTGGGGGTTGGCTCTTTTAAACTCTTGGAGTTGTTGAGCTGTACTGTTTAGACTGCCTTCGTCAACGAACAGAAAAAAAGCGAATAATATAAGGGATACAATGTAGAAAACAGATGGTGACTTTCTAATCCATCGCTTTTTCCTACCCGCCTTTTTCTCCTCATTTTTAACCAAATCCTGATCATCATACAAAACCTCATTAGCATCTCTAATCACCTGCTGGCATAACTGGTTACAGACACTCGAAAAAAACGCCATACTTTGGTCGTGAGTGGCGGGGGCGGTCATTTGCATTACGTAATTGGTATCGTCTTTATCTAACGTGTCCGCTACCTCCTTAAGCAATGCAGATTTACCTGCTCCACGCACGCCAGTGATGCCGATAACCGCACTGGATCGGGTTAGTCCAACATGCTTGACGATTTTGGTTACATGCTTTTGGTGGTCGATGTAATGGCTGGTGTCTTTATTTGTCATATCCATATTGCCAAAGCGGCATCAGTCTCAGGTTAATTGCAGTTGAACATAAAGTGTAGCCTATAGCCACGAACCTGTCGGTTTTTTAAATCCACTCAAAATGTGCCAAACCGGTGTTCTACGGTGCTTTTTATGGGGCTTCGATAGGTGCCAGTCTTTGCCCAAAAACAACATGATAGGTTTCGTGTATATCATCCCCTTGATTTTTACCACTTCACCGCTGTTTACCCGCCATCTACCCGCTGTCCACACGTCACCTTAAAATTAATTATTTGTCCTGTACGGTTCTATAAACCGCTTAAATATGCTGTAGTGTGGGCACATTCGACAATCATCATCATTGCTTATCGCAATTGGAATAATTTATGCTTTCAAACTTCGAAAAGTGGGCGGTAGCCTTTGGTAATTGGGCCTGGGGCAGTCAGTTGCTGGTTTTGCTGGTGGGAGGCGGGTTGTTCTTTTTAATTTATTCGCGTTTGTTGCCTTTGCGTTATATGAAACACGGTATCGATATCTTACGCGGCAAGTATGACGATAAAGATGCGCCGGGTGATATTAGTCACTTTCAGGCGTTAGCCAGTGCCATTGCCGGTACCGTTGGGCTTGGCAATATTGCCGGGGTTGCGGTGGCGTTTGCTTTGGGTGGTCCGGGGGCGATTTTCTGGATGTGGGTGAGTGCTATTTTGGGCATTGCCACCAAGTTTTTTACCTGTTCTTTGGCGGTGATGTATCGCGGTAAAGACTCTTTGGGCAATATTCAGGGCGGCCCTATGTATGTTATTACCGAGGGGTTAGGTAAAAAGTGGCGACCGCTGGCGATGTTTTTTTGTATTGCGGCGATGTTTGGGGTTTTGCCTATTTTTCAAACCAACCAGTTACTGCAAATCAGTCGTGATGTGATCTTTATTCCCAGTGGTCTGTTAACGGCAGGTGACGACCATTTTATGTTTAATTTCATCTTTGGTTTTGTGCTGATGCTGATCACCGCTTCGGTGATTATTGGCGGTATTAAACGTATCGCTTTGGTGGCTTCAAAGGTGGTGCCTGCGATGATATTGCTTTATCTCGGCGCGGCACTGTTTGTTATTGCTGATAATTTTGCGGTGGTGCCAGGTTATTTATTGATGATTGTTGAGCAGGCGTTTTCGCCACAAGCGGTTGGCGGCGGAATGCTTGGCGTGATGATCATCGGCATTCGTCGGGCGGCTTTTTCTAATGAGGCCGGGATTGGCACCGAGGCGATGGCTCATGGTGCGGCTAAAACCGATCACGCGATACGCGAAGGATTGGTCGCCATGCTGGGGCCTGTGATTGATACTCTGCTGGTTTGTACGGCTACTGCCATGGTGATTATGATCTCTGGTGTATGGCAAGACAGTAATGTTTCGGGGATCACTTTAACGGCTATGGCTTTTGATAAAACGATGCCAGATGTTGGCACTTATGTGTTGATGGTTTGCGTGATATTTTTTAGTGTCAGTACGGTATTTACCATGGCTTATTATGGCACTAAATGTTGTGGGTTTGTGTTTGGTGCCCATCGTCAGCATCTGTACAATTATTTTTATTTGGTCATGATTATTGTCGGTGCGGTGACCTCCCTTGATGCGGTGATCAGCATAATAGACGGTATGTACGCGATGATGGCAATACCGACTATGGTTTCGGCTTTATTGCTATCGCCCAAGGTAATGGCTTTGGCCCGTGAATACTTTGCCAATTATGCAAACGAGAAAGTGAAGGCCGCCGAGCAAAGCAAGTCTTGATAATAAAAATCAGGTGCGCTAGGATCTGACCCGATTATCGGACAAGCTCCTAGCGCACCTGGTTTTGACCTATCGCCTGAGCTTGAGAGAGCTTTTGGTGGGCACGTTCAAACATTTGCTCTATGGTGTCAGGGCCAGTTTTATAGACCATCGAAATGCCGATACTCACCGTAACCGTGGTGGTTTGATTGTCAATGTCGATTGGAGTGCTTTCAATACCGATGCGGATACGTTCACTCACCAGCTTGGCAAATCTCAATTCGGTATCAGGTAATAAAATCGCTAAACGGTCAACATCGATACGCCCCAATATATCGACTTCACGAATTGAATACTGACAAGACTTGATGAGGGCAAGCATAATCACATTTGTGCCAGTGCTGCCGTGCTCTTCGTGCAATGGCTTGAAATGATCGATGGCGAGTATCAATAGGGATAGCGGCTGCTTGGAGCGTTTAAAGCGAGCTAATTCTCTGGTACCTAACTCTTTGAGGCTTTGCTGGTCGTATACGTCACAGAGCCGATCACAGTGGCTGAGGTTTGTCAGTGTTTGCTCCTGCACCTGACGCTTAGTGATATCAACAAAAGCAAACAACACCGAAGGTCTGTTGTCATAACTTATCAGGGTGGCGGATATAACCACCGTATAGTCTTTGCCATCGGCAGCTTTGAGTTGGGTTTTGATATTGGTTAGATTGCTTTGGGTCATGACCTTTTGTTTGAGTTTTTCCAGATGGGCTATCTCGACAAAGGTTTGCTTGTTGCCCAGATGAATATCAAAATGGTTTTTGGCAAAATAAGCTTTGGCACTGTCGTTAAAATACAAAACTTCATTGTCTTCAATGGTGCGGATCAAAATGGGCGAGGGTGAGGCATCCAGCAGCATTTGTACTTGTTTGTTGGTTTGTACTAGGCGGTTTTTGGTGCTGTCGAGTTCGGATACATCTGTCCAGATACCAACAGTATCACCGGATTGGGCTCTTTGCTCCGTGCCAAACACATGGCGGCCATCATTGAGGGTTTCGTTGAACTCATTGCTTGGGTTGTTGTGCCACTTGAGGCGCTCATCAATATAGTTTTCACTGTGTTCACCAACATCTTTGTCGGCGTGTTTGGCGCGTTTTGCTACCAGGTCACTGTAGCTGATACCCGGTTTGATCCACTCGCCAATTTCTTCATACATTTTCTTGAATTTTTGATTGTAGAGGATCAGTTTGTCGTTGTCATCAAACAATACAAACCCTTCAGGCATATGATCAATGGCTTCAAACATTCTTTCTCTGCTGGTATCGGCGTTAGTCATAGCAAATTTAAGCCGTCGTTCAAACAAGGCAATGGCTATGGTTAACAGCATCAGTAACACCGCCATGCCAATGACAATTATTGACAGTATGGTATGACCCTGATCGATAGTTACATGGTCAATTCGGTCAATGGGGAGAATATACACCGCAGCCATGCCGACATAATGCATACCCGATACCGCAGTGCCCATCATTAAAATGCTGCAATTTTTAATCAACTGGTAATATTGATGGGATGAGAACTGCTCGGTGATCACTTTGAGTTTTAATGAAATATAAGCCAGTGCGATGACGACGATAATAGACAGTGCAAACCATAAAGGGCTGTATACCATGAGGGCATTGATCACCATCGCTGCCATGCCAATATAGTGCATACAGCCAATACCGGCGCCAAATAAAATACTGCCGTAAATAAAGTGGCAATGAGTGAGGTGCTGCTTACCGATGATACCTATCGCCATAGTCGAAGCCAGCACTGCGGGGACCACTGACAGTAATGTGATACCTAGGTCATAGTGAACCACAATGGGTAAACGAAAGGCGAGCATGGCAACAAAATGCATTGCCCAAATACCACAGCCCATGACAACACCACCGCTGATCACCCAGATCAGGCGCTTATATTTATGGGTTTCAATGCGATAAAGTGAGGCCATACTCCAGGCTGTATAGGCAGCAAGGCAAGCAATCAAGTAAGAAAACACCACCAGCACATTATCATAATAGGTGATATAGGCAGTGCTTAAGTTGTGTTGCTGGGTTACAAATTCAAGACCAGACATTATTATTATCAAAAGGGGGGCATTGTCAAAGATTAGCAGGATTTTTTAGTTTTAGATATAGTGTTTTTAGATCGGATACTGATTATGATTTGGTGTCACTGACTAACAGCCTGCCGTCGTTTAAATCCTGCTGGTTAATAATGATATTTCGGTGGTTAGGCACTTTTTTGGACGCTACTTTTCATCCACAAATAGCAATACTTTTGTTGTCGTCAAGCGATTCACTTGTGTGTGACACCGCAACTATTGAAACATCGGTGATCCCTTCTTGTGAAGCGATCGCGCCTGTGCAGCCAATCGATAGCGGCACTGTGTTTTAGGGCGGGCACTATCTATTTAGTGTTGGTTTTGCCATACTTTGCTGCATTGTTGAGTTAAAGTTTATCGTATTGAGTATGAAGCATCATTTACGTTGTTGTCTGTACGCTATCGGATGGTTTACCACCTTAATGAGCTGCACTTTTGGCTTTTTTAGCGTTGAGGTTCATGCGGGATCATTAAGCGGACAGTTGCAAATACTCAAAAAAGGCGGGCGAAAACCGCTGGATAGTGGGGCTTATGCAGTGGCTTATCTGACTGGGGTCAATTCGGTGATCGCTACCCCGCCAAGTGAAAAGCCAGTGTTCATCAATCAAAGGGATAAACGTTTTTCACCAAGGGTGTTACCGCTGGTAAAAGGCCAGTTGGTGCATTTTTATAACCGCGACGAACTCGAACACAATGTGTTTAGCACTGCCGAAAAAAACAGTTTTGATTTGGGGCGTTATGCCAAAGATGATTTTCGTCCGGTGAATTATAACCAAGCGGGCGGTTATAAGGTGTACTGTAATATTCATCAAAAAATGATCCTTGATATTATGGTGCTCAATAATCATTACTTTGCGCTGACTGATGATGATGGTAAATATGCAATTAATAATATACCCGACGGTGATTATCAGCTTAACTTCTGGCATATTTATGGCGGTAAAACCACGTTACCGGTGAAGATAACGGCTGCGCCTCTGGTTTTAGAGAGTATTTCACTGACCAGCACCAAGGTAGTTCGTAATGTCGATAAACATAAAAATAAGTATGGTAAAAAATACAAGAATAAGGGGCGTTACCGTCGCTAAACAACGGGCACTCTGTGTATATACATACCCATGAAATTATTCATTTCATTTCGTTATAAGCTTACGGCGGTTTTTGCGTTGATCATCGTGGCACTGCTGGTGGCCATTTTTAATGTGGTGCAAAGTGATATCGAAACTCAATTTAGGGTATTGATCGAAGAGCAACTGACACAAGCCAAAGGTTATGTTAGCCAGCGCATGGATGATCGTTATGAGCTTTTGTATAACGATGCGACCGCAATTGCCTCTGACAAGCTCATCAGAGATATCATCACCGACCAAACCTTGAGTTCGTTAACTCGCAACGATATTGTTTCAGCCGAAGTATTACCAAAGTTCACTAATTTAGATGTGTTGGCCGTAACTGATAGCGAAGGGCATTTACTGGCCGAGCAAAAGCAAAACAGTGCCGTCATTGATGCGTTGATCAGTAGCGAATGGTATGAGTTTTCGCTTGATGGTGAGGCTGTAGCGGGTTTTGTATACCATCAACAGAATTTTTACCAGGGGATCGCCTTGCCGGTTTTTTTGGGTGAACAAATGATTGGTATCGTGCTGGCCGGACGTGCGTTGAATCAACAAGATATCAGCCAAATCAAACAGATCAGTCATATCGACATTAGTGTGATTAACGATCGCCAACGGGTGATCACCACCTTGTTTTCAGGGCTTAGTGAAACGCAAAGCTTGTTAGCTGCTTTTGACGATTGGCTAATCGGGGTTGAAGAACAACAGTTTATGGTGGATAAAACCCTTGAGATCATGTTGGGCAATGAACGTTTTTTATTACGTTATACGGTGGATGAAACTCGCTTTGTACCCCCTTACATTATTGCTCGATCGCTGGATGAGTCGGTAGGCTTTGTGGTGTTGATCAGGCAAAACATGCAAGCGTTGGGGAGTTTGGGGTTATTTATTGCGATATTGGTCAGCTTTGCTTTTGCGGTGGGGGTGTCTTCTCCAATTAAACGGTTGTCGGTGGCGACCAGCGAGGTGGCTGACGAAAACTTTGATTACCGGGTGAATATTTCCAGCAACGATGAATTTGCTCTGTTAGGCGAGTCGTTTAATCAGATGATCACCGATTTGGCTGAAAAACAAAAAATTCGTTCGGCTTTTGACAAATCGGTATCCAAAGAAGTGGCCGATCATATGTTACAGCAGGGTGCTGAGCTGGGCGGTAGCAAAAAGTATGCGACCATCTTATTTGTTGATATTCGGGGGTTTACCTCACTTTCAGAAGCACTGGATGAAAAATCGCTGATCAACCTGCTTAACGAGTACTTTACCCAAATAAATGATTGTATCACTGCTCATCAGGGGGTTATTGACAAATTTATTGGTGATGCAGTCATGGCGCTGTTTGGCATTCCGATTGCTAATGAGCACTCGGCCTATTCTGGGTTACTTGCTGCCCGTAATATGTTGGATACGCTGGTGGAATTTAATCAGCACAGTGCGCTAACTTATGGTTGTGAAATTAATATCGGTATAGGACTTAACTCCGGTGAAGTGGTCGCCGGTATGGTAGGCTCTGCCGATAGGCTTAATTATACGGTGTTGGGGGATCAGGTCAATATTGCCTCTAGAATTGAAGGTTTGTGTAAGCAATATGAAGTGATGCTGATTTTAAGCGAATCAACGGTCAATGATATCCTCGATTGTAAGGCGCAATGGAAAGAGCCTTTGTATTTTCGTCTGCTTGATTGCGTTCAGGTTAAAGGGAGGAGCGGAGGCAGTAAAATCTATCAACCCTTTTTTGCTGGGGATGAAGCCTTGCTCGATTATATTGAAGCGTATCAACAGGCATTACAAAAGCTGTTTAGCAGTGAGCTTGACGAAGCTTATCAATTATTTAGTGACTTGGCAGACCGTTGGCCCCAAGATATGCCAACGGCTAAGCAATTGGCTGCTTGCGCTGTTTATCTTGAAAACCCTACCATTTACGCCAGGGATTATTGTGATGGTGTCCGTATATTGACTGAAAAATAACAGTATGTAACATTCATTAGTTGTTGTGGTCGATTTTTAATGTTCACTTGTGTTAGCTTAACCCTAGCGCACTTTATGAGTAAAGCAGATGAAATTTAAACCCCTGATATTGGCTGTTAGTTTACTGGTGATACCCGCCATTGCTATAGCAGCCCAAGTTGATTTAACCAACGCTAAACGTACCGCGCAGGATTTGAAGCGGGATATTACCGCAAAACCGGATCAGATCATTGAATTTGCAGGTATTGCTAAAGGCATGGTAGTTGCCGACATACTTGGTGGTGGCGGCTATTACAGCGAATTGCTTTCGCAGGTTGTTGGTGAAAAAGGCAAGGTCTATTTACAAAACAATGAAGCTTATATTCAGTATATAGGCAAGGAATTAACGGATAGAACCAAGGCGGGACGACTCACCAATGTGGTAGATTATCGGGTTGAAGCGGAGAAGATGGGTTTTGCCAATAACTCTTTGGACGCGATTTTCTTCGTACTCGGTTATCACGACCTTTATCACCGCTCGAAAAGTTGGGATCTTGATGCGGATGTTTTTTTAAACCAACTACAAAAAGCCTTAAAACCCGGCGGAATATTGCTGGTGGTGGATCATGCCGCACCTAATGGCAGTAAAACCAGCCATTCACAAAAACTCCATCGTATTGATGAGTTTTATGTACGCGATGAGCTAAAGACCAAGGGTTTTAGCTTCGTTAAAGCCAGTCAAATGCTCCGTAACGATCAGGACACCCGCTTGATCTCACCTTTTATCCCCAAGATACGACGACGCACCGACCGATTTGTCATGCTGTTTCGTAAGAACTGATTGGTAGCACTCGTTATTGGAATAAACGGCCCGCCTTACTTCGCTTTCAAGCCGGGGTGTCGTCGCACCACACGATCCGCTGTAGACGCCCCAAGCAGCACAAAAACAGAACAAAAGTAGAATAAAATTAGAGCGAAAGTAGAACAGAACTGGACTCGCCTGTGCCTTCAGGGGGCTGATTTGGGTGAAGCGCGGTAAAGCAGATAGCCGATGGTGACATTGGTTTCGCGGTGATAAATTAAACTAATAACAATCCTTAGCTATTTTGTGGTGTAACCTAATCACCATGACAACCGATTTGGTTGCCAGAGGAGATAAGGGCGATAGTTGGCAATCATTTAGGGGACGTGGCGAGGTGCTGGCTTAACTAAAGCCACAACTACTGGTGCTTATACCCAAGTGACTTCAACATACGAGTTTCAGAGGCTCGCGGAGGGTGGGTTTAAAAACGCTTTATGCGGCGTTAAATGAGCTTGATATAGAATGACTAAACCTGCCCTCATTTGCCTGGCCTAAAGTGTTTTTAACGCCCACTGAATCTTGCATTTCGAAGTCACTTGGGTATATCCCACATTCAGCTCTTGTATTAGAAACATGAATAATTAGTTTTTTCATATATTTCAGTAGTATATAAACATTCATTATTTCTGAGTGTTCCACAAATGAATCAAAAATATGAATATCTAAATAAATCAGTTTCTAAAAAAGCTGCGGAATGTGGGATATATCAGCTGACCCCGGTTTTGGCGGGGGTCAAGCTTGGGTTTGAGTTATCCTATCCTGCTTTGGTTTTTTTTCATCGCCATGCGCATGGCAACATCGGCAATATTAAACAACGGCAAGATCTTTTCGGCGGCTTCCATATCTACAGCCGCTTTGGGCATACCCCACACGACACTGGTTTGTTGATCTTGGGCGATGGTGCGACAACCGGCGTTACGCATGTTGAGTAGCCCTAAAGCACCGTCACTACCCATTCCGGTAAGTATTATCCCGGTGGCACTTTTACCCATCACCTCTGCAACCGAATTAAATAAGGTCTCTACTGAGGGACGGTGACGATTAACCGGCTCGGCTCGGGATAACTGACATATCAACTTGCTGCCATTTTTTTTAATGGTTAGGTGATCATTACCCGGGGCAATATAGATGCAACCATGTTCAATGGGCTGGTCATGCTCCGCTTCATAAACGTTCATTTTGCAGACGCTGTCCATGCGCATCGCATAAGATGAGCTGAATATCGGCGGGATATGCTGAGCAATGACGATTGGTGGAAAATGTGCTGGTAAGCGGGTGATCACTTCTTTAATCGCTTCAGTTCCCCCGGTTGAAGCACCAATAGCGACCAAGTGATTGGCGTTAAACATAACCCCCTCAGGGCGGGCGACTTTAAGGTGTGACTGAGCTTCTATCGCTGGATTTGGTAAGGGCCGTGGTACAGAGGATGCCGCAGTACAAATTTTGTCATAAAGTTCGTCGGCATATTTTGACATTTCCTGGGCGACATTGACTTTGGGCTTGGCTAAAAAGTCGATAGCGCCAATTTCGAGTGCTTCAAGGGTGGCGGGTGCACCTTCTTCGGTAAGTGTGGATATCATGATCACTGGCATCGGATGCAAACGCATGATATTTCTTAAAAAGGTGATGCCATTCATTCTTGGCATTTCGATGTCCAGGGTCAATACATCAGGGTTGAGTCGCTTGATTTGATCTCTGGCTTCGTAAGGGTCTTCGGCAGAGCCTAATACCTGGATATAACTGTAGGCACTGAGGATTTCACTGATTAAACTGCGGATTAGCGCTGAGTCATCAATAATGAGTACTTTTATTTTCTTTTTCATCAGAATAACTCGATATTACTTTTGGTTTCACTTTCTTTAACATTGCTAACGTACACCCGTTCGCGACGCTGAACGGTGTCATTATGCATACTGCGAAGTTTCTTAACTTGCGCTCTGCCAGTTAGCGGGTCGAACATCACTTTACGTGGCCAAAGCCCCCCAGTATCTTTAGCAATCACTGGAATGTTCTCTAGTTTAAGGAATTCAAATACAAATTCAACATTGCCGTTACCCACATCCGAGGTCATGGCATGAATAACCTTGCCACCTCCAAACACTTTGGCCTTGAGGTTATTACGAGTTCCTCCTTGCTTGATCACCTCATTGACTAGGTACTCCATTGCCCAGTTGCCATAGCGGGTGGTGTAGCTGGCTACATCAAGCACCCCTTTGCTGCTGGTATTTTTTTGTTCGGGTAATAAAAAGTGATTCATACCACCAACACCATTGGTTTCATCCCAAATACAAGCGGATATACAAGACCCCAATACGGTAGAGATCACTTCTTTAGATTTTGAAACATAAAATTCACCTGGTAAGATTTTAGCGATAATAAGGTTACGCCTTTTATCTCGAAAACGTTTTATAGTTTCAAAGCCTGGTAATGCTGGAGCGAAATCATCGTCATCATTCATAATGATCAACCAATATTCTGATAAATGGTTTTACCAAGCGATTTAAATTGAGTTTGCTGCTTGAGGTTCATACTTTCGGAATGTCCTAAAATTAAATAACCACCCTTGCGTAGCATTTGTGCATAACGCTTGAATAGTGTGTCTTTGGTCGCTTGATCAAAGTAGATCACTACATTTCGGCAAAAAATTACATCAAACGGCCCTTTCATAGGCCACTTTGCTAATAAGTTTAGACGTTTAAACTGAATATAGGTCTGTAAATTAGCATTAACCTTACATTTTTCATTGTTTCCATCATGAGAAAACCACCTTTCGGTACAATCTGGATTTAAACCGGTTACTGTTTCACTGCGATAGACGCCTTTTTGTGCGCTGGCCAGTACGTTTGAGTCCAGATCAGAAGCCAAAATTTTTAAATCCCAGGCTGGGCGTTTAAAATGTTCAGCTATTGTCATAGCAATCGAATAAGGCTCTTCACCCGTTGAACAACCCGCAGACCAGATACGAATACGGCGATCTTTTTGGTGAATTTCTTTTAGTTCAGCAATAATGGTGTCGGTTAAAAACGCAAAGTGATGATTTTCACGAAAAAATGAAGTTAGATTAGTGGTGATAGCATTGATAAAGTTGGAAAATTCTTCTTCGCTATGCTCGATTAAATAACCGATGTAACTTGCACAGTTTGTTAAGTGAAGTGCTCTTATACGCCGGGCAATACGCGAGTAAACCATTTCCTTTTTGTGCTCGCCAAGTACGATGCCGCAAGTATCATAGACAGTATCACGAATGTAGTTGAAATCTTCTGATGTCATCAGAAATTCTTTTTTGGCTGACATTGTTTCTGTGACCTCTAAAATTATGGTGTTGAATGTTGATTGTTCTTTTAATCGGTACTTAGGGGGCAGATATAACACAGGGGTGATGTTTGCCCCTGTGTTATATCTGCCCTACACCTATGCTCAGCGGTATTTAACGGTCAGACTTATGACCGTATTATTGCTGATTAAAACTCTTCCCACTCGTCATCATCTTCAGCAAAGTCCATCGAAGTCGACACCTCAGTGGGTGCCGCTTTTTTGGCTGCTGATATGCCTTTGGTTGGTGGTGATGCTGGCTGGCTTGTATGCTCTATAGCCGCAACGCCACTTTGGTCGGTAGTAAAGAACCCAAGGATTTGACGCATTCCTCTGGCCTGATCCGCCATCGCTTCACCTGCTGCCGTTGCCTCTTCAACTAGCGCGGCATTTTGTTGGGTCATTTCGTCCATCTGGGCAACTGCCTTGTTGACCTGCTCAATGCCTTCACTTTGTTCGTTAGAGGCAATGCTGATCTCGCCTATCATGGTGGTTACTTTGGAAATAGCATCAACAATCTCACTTAAGGTTGACCCCGATTCATTGACAAGTTGACTACCGTCTTGCACTTTGGATACACTGTCGCGGATAAGGTCCTTAATTTCTTTGGCCGCAGCAGCAGAGCGCTGAGCCAGGTTCCTTACTTCTCCGGCAACTACAGCAAACCCTCTGCCTTGTTCACCCGCCCTTGCGGCTTCAACTGCTGCATTTAGTGCGAGTAAGTTGGTCTGGAAGGCAATTTCATCAATAACGCCAATGATATCGGCAATTTTCTTGCTTGAATCATTGATTTCGGACATTGAGCTAACGGCCCGTTTAACCACTTCCCCCCCTTTTTGTGCTTTAAGGGTGGCATCGGCTGCCAAGTCATTAGCCACTTTGGCATTATCTGCATTTTGGCGTACGGTAGCCGTCATTTCTTCCATACTTGATGCGGTTTCTTCGAGCGATGAGGCTTGCTCTTCGGTGCGTTGACTCAGGTCGGTATTGCCCTGAGCTATTTCCTCGGCTCCACTGGCGACAGCCGCTGAGGCGTTATTGATCCGGGTTATTATCTCAGTAAGCTTATCGGCGGTGCCATTGGCATCGGATTTAAGTTTGTTGTAAGCGCCTTGATAATCACTGGTGATACGGTTCGTTAAGTTACCGTGAGCCATGGCATTGAGCATGGTCGCGGTTTCATTTATAACCCCTTCAGCAATACTGACCAACTGATTTAATCCGCCAGCCAAATTAAGGAAGAAGCCGCTTTTGCCGGTCTCTTCAATACGGTTAGTTAAATCACCAGCACCTGCTGCACCAATCAAATCGGCAATTTCTTTTTCAATTGCGATCTCTTCGGTGCGGTCATTCCATTCAACTACGGTACCAATGCGTTCACCTACATCTGAGTTGATTGGATTGGCAATTAATGAA
Organism: Alteromonadaceae bacterium; assembly: GCA_047614605.1. GTDB lineage: Bacteria > Pseudomonadota > Gammaproteobacteria > Enterobacterales > Alteromonadaceae > JABSOG01. Next base: position 467 of record JBLHHD010000014.1, on the reverse strand, counting down.
AAGGTTCGTGGTCCAACAGTAATTTCCGTTTCGTAGGTGCTTTCAAGTCGTGCCAGCAACCCTTGCTGGTGAGCCGGGTTTTGATGGAACTCATCAATCGTACGACCCATCAGGCTTTTCGCATCAAACTTAGGAAGTGCCTGCTGAATATCTCTTTCAGCGTTTTTCATCATGTTATCGACAGCGGTATTCATATAGATGATTTCATTACTGGCATTGGCAATCATGGTATTGGTGCCAACACTGTCAAGTGCTTGCTTGATACGAGCATTTTCCTCTGAAATACGGCGCTCTTCGAGTTGTATGGCTAGCGTCTCTGTGATATCGGACCATTCGACAACGGTACCAATACGTTCGCCATCATCAAATATGGGTGTCGCTATCAGCTCAAAGGTTAATTTGCCGACTTTGAGTTTGGTGTTGTAAGCGCTGGTCAGCTCGCTGATCATTGCTCGTTGGTGAGACGG
>JBLHHD010000013.1:0-16505 GCA_047614605.1 Alteromonadaceae bacterium | reverse complement strand
ACATTTTAGACTCGTCCTTGGCAATGTCTAAAAATCGTTGACACTACCACAAAACCTTTTGTTGCGAATTCACTTTTTGTTTATCATTAAACCAGAATACTCTCAATTGTTAGACACTCTGGTGAGTCTATTTTCTAACCATATGGCGCTCTAGCTGCTCACATCTAACCATAGAGTCCACTTTAAGAGCCCACTTTGATCACTTCACCTTAAATCAGGCTAATACCTTACGGCTAACAATCTCTTTCATTATTTCGGTGGCACCGCCATAAATACGCTGAATGCGCGAGTCGATGTAAAAACGTGAAATCGGATATTCTTGCATATAACCGTAACCGCCGAACATTTGCAGGGCACGGTCGATCACTTTGTCTTCCATTTCGGTGGTGAGCATTTTTGCCATACTCGCCTGCGTGGCATCCAGACGCTTTTCAATCAGCAACACTTTATAACGTTCAACCAACACCCGGTGAATCTCAGTTTGGCTATACATATCCGCCAGTTTATAACGAATATCCTGCAAGGCTGATAATGTGCTGCCAAAGGCTTTACGCTCTTTAACGTAATCAACCGCCAGTTGTAACGCCCCTTCGGCATGTGCAGTAGCACTACAAGCCAGTGATAAGCGTTCGCGGGGTAATTCGTTCATCAGGCCAAAAAAACCTTGGTTAAGGTTGCCTAAAATATCATCGTCGCTGAGACTAACATCTTCAAAAAACAGCTCTGAGGTATCCGCCGCGTGAAGGCCCATTTTGGCGAGGTTTTGACCTCGCTCAAAACCGCCTTTATCTTCGTCAACCAAAAATAGGGTTAAACCTTTGGCTGCTTTAACTGAAAAGTCGGTTCGTGCCGCAACGATATAAACACCCGCATTCTGACCATTGGTAATAAAGGTTTTCGAACCGTTTAGCCGCCAGTTATCGTCCTTTTTCACTGCGCTGGTTTTCATCCCTTGCAAGTCACTGCCCGCACCAGGTTCGGTCATGCAGATAGCACCGATACATTCACCGGTGACCATTTTGGGCAGGTACTTTTGTTTTTGGGCTTCGCTGCCCATGTTAAGCATATAGTGAGCACAAATATCGGCGTGAACCACCACATTGCTCGATAACGCCATAAATCCGGCTTTGGCAAGCTCTTCGGCCACCACCATATTAAAATAAAAATCGACGCCAAAACCGCCGTATTCTTCCGGGATATCACAACACAATAACCCCTGCTCGCCCATTTCGAGCCAAAAACGGCGGGGGATCAGCTTGTCTTTTTCCCATTGTTCATAATGAGGGGCGATTTCATTTTCAATAAAACGCTTAACGGTTTTGCGAAATATATTGAGTTCTTCATTTTGACTGTCATCTGACATCAAGTGCTCCTGAGGATAAAGGTTTTTACCAAGCCTAACCCATCACCTGCTACTTGGCTAGTTTTGCCCTGCTAACGCTTGTTAGACGTCAACTAACGCTTATCTAGCTGTACGATGATCATTTCACTGCCGCTGATGGTAAAGGCTTCATCTTCATCTTCAAGCATCAATAAATGGCCTTTTGCTACTTTAACGGGTTGTGGTGATGTTTGAGTATCCATGGTTAACAAAAGGGCTGAGTTTACCCCATAAACAAAACATAAATGACCAGATTCAATCCTGACACTAGTATGTTGAAGATAGGTGCTCACCCGGGTTTGATACTTATCAGTACTGGTGATCACGTTAAAATCGGTGATTGATCCCCCTGGCAAAATACCGTGAGTAATATTTGCTCCATCAAAGGCCGCGAAGCTTAATAAGTCCGTCAGCTGATGGGTTCGGGCTTTATCATGTTGCAACGTCAATGCGTCCCCTTCAATCAAGATCAGATGACGCTGATAACCTGTAAAATCTGAAAAAAAACCATTTTCGACCACTTTTGCCATACTCAAACGCCAGTCAAATGCATCAAGGGAACCACCATCATTAATCGCCAATTCGACGGTCTGCCCCTTACCATTTTTCCACTCTATGGTCTTAAACTGACCGGGTGGAATGATTTTTATCATAAAATACCTCGATTAATGAGCCGACTAAAAGGTCGGTAGAAACGGTTTTAAGGATTAGTTGCAACTTAAAAGATATAAAAATGCCTTTTTAAAGCATCTTCTGATATTAGGCTGAGATAAAAAGTAGGTATAATGCGTTAAAATGCAAGAAAATAGCTAATTTTGACAATGATTATGCAGTAACATTTGTCGTCTCCCTTTATATATTGTATCTTATTGGGCTTAGTAATGAACAAACCTCACTTTAATATCAATCAGCAGGGGGCTAAAAATGGCACTTGAATTTGAACTAAAATTAATCATGCCCAGCGAAAGTTTTACCATCTTTTGTCGTGGTAGTCTTGAATCCACCCGCTACCTGATTAAACATCAGCACCCCCATATTGCTGCTGCTCTAACAGGCGTTTTAGCACAGGACCCTTTACCTATTGGCAATGAAAACTGTGATGATGTTTATCAACAATCATTTTATGTCGATATTACCCCTTCACACGTTAATACCATCGTTGAGGTGTTGTTAATGATCATCGAAAACCAAGAGGATACCCACTCAGCAGGTTATGTGGTGTTAGCCAAGTCCTTATTTAAAAATTGGATCAAACTGGCACAGGCTCTGGCTTAACTTTACCCCCTGCTTTATGGCTACTTACCCGGTAATCTAGTATCGGGTAAGCTTAAATTTAATAATGACGAGTGGTTGGATGAGGCTTAAATATCTCTTTCCAGGTAATTGATGAGTCCCCCAACACCAAAAAATCAGGGTTTTTCAGTGACTCCCGCTGGTTATAACTTAGCGGTTTAAACTCACCATCAAGTATCTGTCCTCCCGCCTCTTCAACAATAATTTGCGGTGCCCCCGTATCCCACTCCCCCGTTGGACCTACTCGCAAATAACAATCTGCCAGCCCTTCTGCAACAAAACAACTTTTTAAAGCACAACTGCCATACTTTTCAAAACTCATCTTGGTATCGTCATACAAAAATTGAGTCACTGTATTGAAGGTTTGCACCCGGCTCATAGCAACCCGAATACAGTCACCCTGAGCACGCTGGGCACGAATAGGTAGCACTTCACCAACAGCGGTCTGTTTAAACGCCCCACGCCCTTTAACAGCAAAATAAAGTGTATCCTCGGTAGGCCAGTAAATCACGCCCAACACCGGACAGCCATTTTCGACCAGCGCAATGTTCACCGCAAAATACCCACTGCGAGAAATAAACTCTTGAGTGCCATCCAACGGGTCAAGCAACCAGTAACAAGGCCATAATTTGCGTTGGGCAAAATTGACAGGCGCCATCTCCTCAGAAATAATCGGAATTTTTGGGGTCAGTTCAGCCAACGCTTTAGTTAAGACTTCGTTGGAAGCATAATCAGCCGAAGTGACCGGCGTATCATCCGTTTTGGTATATTCTTCGTACCCACCTTCGTGATAGATGGCTAAAATAACACTGCCCGCCTGACGAGCAATGCCTTTGACTGATTCGAGTAATTCTGCACGGTGGTAGAATGGGACTTTTTCCATTTTATTCTCCTCGTTGCTATTATTGCTATGCTAGGAGCCTGTCCGAGAATGAGACTCGACTGAGGAAAATTCGGATTTGGCTATTTTCCGCGCTTTTTCCAATTAAATAGTAAAACTATTCGCCTGAAAAAACCGCGAAAACTATCTCAAACCGACTTTCCCTCAGAACTAGCCCTATTCTCGGACAAGCTCCTAGGTGGGCCAATTACTGCTGGGCGAGAAACTGCTGGGCCAAAAAAAGCGCAGCGACACTACGGGATTCGCTAAAATCCGGGTGATCCAGTAATTTTTCGGCCTCGTTCAAAGACCAAGGAACTATTTCGAGTGGTTCCGGCTCATCCCCTTCAAGTCGTTCGGGGTATAAATCAAAAGCCAGCAGTATCGTCATTTGAGCATTGAAGTATCCAGGTGCCAAAGTCAGCTTTTTTAACTCCACCAGCTTGTTCGCGCCATAACCAATTTCTTCCTTTAACTCTCGGTTACCGGCTTCTAAAGCCGTTTCTCCCGGGTCAATTAGCCCTTTGGGGAAACCCAGCTCGTAGCGGTGGGTACCAGCAGAGTACTCGCTAATCAATAACAAGGTTTCATCATCAAGTACCGGGATCACCATTACGGCTCCCCGCCCTGTTCCCTTCATTCGCTCGTAATCACGTTCGACACCGTTAGAAAATTTAAGCTGTAGCGCTTCGATGGTGAATAAGCGGCTTTTTGCCACTACTTCGCAATTAAGTATTTCGGGGAGCGTATCAGCAGGTTGCTGAGTTTTTGGTTTAAATCGTTGGTTTGACAGTTTATTTTCCCTCATGTGCTTCTTACAGGCTTCTTTGCTATTATGGTCTGGATACTATTAATATACACAAAAATAGTAAATTTAGAAAAGTAAATCTAACTCAGATAAAAGCGTAGATAACATAATGCCCAATTGGAAAGAAATAGACACCGTTTTGCTGGATATGGACGGCACGTTGCTCGACCTGCATTTTGACAATCAATTTTGGTTGCATCATATGCCAAAACGTTATGCAGAGAAAACCAATATTACCATCGATCAAGCCAAGAAATATTTACGCCAAGAATATCAAAAGGTTGTCGGGCAGATACAATGGTACTGTCTTGATTACTGGCAAGAGACACTCGACTTACCCATCGCTCAGCTCAAGCACGAAATTAAACACCTGATTGCGTTGCGAGACGATGTTCCAGACTTTTTAATCGCCCTCAGACAAGCAGGCAAAAAGGTCATTTTGGTCACCAATGCCCATCCAGACAGCCTGTCGTTAAAGGTTGAACTTACCAACCTCGACAAATACATGGATACCCTGATCTCTACCCATCAATTTGGTGTCACCAAAGAATCACCTCAATTATGGGATCAACTGCATAAATTGCTGGGTTATGATCCCGCACGCACCTTGTTTGTCGATGACAGCATCAATTTGTTGTATGTGGCTCAGGAGGCTGGCATTGGTCATTTGCTAGGGGTGAAAAACCCAGACTCTAAGCTACCGATGAATGAGATCATCGAATTTGAAGGTGTCAGTGATTTTTCGACTTATATTGAGGCTATTATTTCGTCCATTGAGCCCTAAACCGAAGCGATTTGGGCTTCGACTTTTTTCAGCTCATTGATAAACGCTGTCATTGCATACTCCAGTGAGCTGACATACTCACTGCTGGCGTTGGTTTGCTCTTTGGCTGACTTCTCTATCAAGCTGCACAGTTCGGCCACCGTGACGCCACCGAGGTTGGCTGAACTGGACTTTAATTTATGACTGTTGCTGCGTAATTCTTCCCAGCGTTCATTGTCTACGGCTTGTTTGATTAGATTTAAGGTTTCTTGAGCTTCATTCAGGTAACGCTTAATAATATTATCCAGGATATTTTTACCGCTTAATTCATTAAGGGTTTTAATATTGTCGATTTTTTTCATATCCAGCACCAGCTCTGAGCGACGCGCAGGCACTTCAGCCGCCATGGCTTTCTTGGCTGACGGTTGCTTTGCTGCTTCGCGGCTGGCAGCCAGTTTCTCAGGGCTGAGGTTTTTTTCAATCGCGCCAATTAATTCCTGAATTTCATAAGGCTTGGCCAAGTGGTCGTTCATTTTGAACGCCAGGCATTTTTCTTTGTCCTCGGCTCTGGCGTGAGCCGTCAGGGCCACAATCGGGGTTTCTTTTGCACCGCTGTTTTTTTCGATTTCCCTGATCGCCAAAGAGGCTTGATAACCATCCATTTCGGGCATTTGACAATCCATAAAAATCAAATCATAGTGATGCTTGCGAAACATTTCCCGGGCCTTAAGGCCATTTTCTACAATGTCATAATGACAGCCGATATAATCAAATATCACTCGCGCATAATCCTGATTGGTCAGGTTGTCCTCTGCCAGTAAAATAGCTACATTATGGCATTTAGTTAACTTGAGCTTGGCTTTATTGTTCTCTTGGCTTTGGTTATAAATCAGCGATTCTTTATTGTGTATTTTACCCAGCACACCAAATAAGTCTTCAGTCAATACTGGCTTGTACATCGCATACGTTTCTTTACCTACCCATTTTTCCGGGGTGTCAACCAGCGGCACTAAAGTCGCACTAGCCAGCGCCGGGTTTGCACTACAATGACGCTTAAATTCGTCGTAACCAATATCTTTGACGGCCGTATCAACAAATACCGCATCAAACTCTTTTTCTCCAGCAACCGTACTGCGGTAACCAAAAAATGGGGCCGACCGATCAAAGACTTTACACTTGACGCCCCAAAATTGGCAATAACGACTAAAATTCATCGGCAAACGTTGGTCATTACTAATCAACGCAACACTCATGTCTTGTAAGCAATTACGGTGCTGATACGCTTCTTTTTCTTGTTCAACAGACAAAGGCAAACTCAATTGAACCGTAAACTTGCTGCCCACTCCCTTTTCGCTTTGCAGGGATATTTTGCCATCCATCAGCTCAACAATTTGTTTGGAAATGGTCAAACCCAGCCCGGTCCCGCCAAAATGGCGTGTGGTCGAAGAGTCCTCCTGCTGAAATGAATTAAAGATCATGCCCTGCTTTTCGCTATCAATACCAATACCAGTATCTTCAATCTCAAGGGTTAAATGAACCTGATCCGCTTGTCTGTCATCAGCCTCAACGGCCCAGCGCAATTCAACATGCCCTGAGTGGGTAAATTTAATCGCATTACTGAGTAGGTTAAGCACCACCTGATTTAAGCGAATATAATCAACAATAAAGCATTCAGTATCTAATATAGGCAAGCTTGCGCTAATCTCCAGCCCTTTTTTACGTGAGTTTTCAGAGATCAGCTTAAGTAAAGATTCAAAATCCCGGCGCAAATTGACCGGCGACGGACTAAACACCAATTTACCCGCTTCAATTTTAGAAAAATCGAGAATATCATTAATGATACTGACTAGGTTTTTGCCCGAATTACGGATGCTGTTGACATAAGGCATTTGCTTTTCATCAAGCTGACTGTAACTGAGCAGCTCTGCCATGCCCAAAATACCATTCAGTGGGGTGCGAATTTCGTGACTCATATTCGCCAAAAACTGTGATTTGGCCAGATTAGCATTTTCGGCTGAATCTTTCGCCGTCGCCATTTCATCCACCATCAACCCCAGTTCGGCATTAAGCTCATTTAAGCTCAAAGTACGCTCTTTGACTTTCTCTTCAAGCTGACTACTGTGCTCTTTAAGCTCTGCGGTCCAGTGCTGGGCGCGGCGTAGCAATTGGTTAATGTTATGCTGTAATGAGGCCACTTCGTCATCACTGATAACCTTAAGCTCAAGAGAGTAGTCCTGCTGGGTGATCACCTGCTGAATAAAATCGGATATTTCTATTATTGGCCTGGTAATGGTAGAGGTCATTACTTTGGACAGGACCACAGTAAAGAGGATAATAAATACAAAAATAACTAAAGCGGCAATGCTATCTTGTTTGATCAAGGTGCTGGACAGGTCGTCAGTTGTGCCAATTATTAACACACCCATCACCGCGTTATTAACAACCAACTCACTTAGCACATAACGATCACCACTGATGGTTGATCCCACTCCGGCACCATTAAGTGGATGACTGATTAAGTTATGCATTTGCATATCATAACGTTCATCTCTGGCATAACTGGCAAACTCTTCACCAGATTCGTTAAGCAATACCGCAAACGAAATCGCTTTGTTGTTTTGCAACCCAGATAACAACTTTTGTGCCGAGCTGGTATGGTTAAACAGTAATGACGCTTGCAAGTTTTCTTCACTGGCAGCGGCAATGGACTCGATATGACTGACTTCAATATCCCTGAAAATAAAGATATTTTTCACCAAATTAACCACAATAGTGGTGGTCAGTACCAACATACAACTTAATAATATAAAAGCCAGAGTCTTGCTTTTGATTGAGCGAAAATGGAACACAAAATCTCCTGACTAGTCCGAAAGACGTAATAATGACGGATGTATTTTAATATCAATCGTATTTAACAACGGCTTATTCAAACGAAAACGCAGTTTATTTCCACTTTGTGTAAACTGAAGTATGCCACCAATTTTAATGAACCCCTGATGATCGCCCATTGTAACAATAGGGAACCCTTTTAGTTTAGTAAAAATAAAGGATAATTGCGCTGTGGTGATACTCGATGAAAAATAAATAACCTGACAGTGTTGCAATATAGATATATCAGGTAAATTATTATGGTGTTTGACCATCACTCGCACATTTTTATTTTTTATAGGACCGTATTTTCTAACCACCGCAAAAGGGTTACGGCCAATAATACACACGTCTACTTCATCCATATTTGAGTTGTCAGGCCAACTAAAGTAGGGGATGAAATTCATCATATAAGCCCACTGTAAATCACGCTTTTGTGGTTCAATAGCCCTCGTAACAAAGCAGCTGAGAATCAACCCGACACTCAGTGTCAGGCAGATAAGTAAAGTTAACATGCTTCGCTGAGTGTCGGGTTTAGAGTTGGGGTTAGAGTTCATTAAAACTTAACATCCACACCGAAAGTAAAACGCCTTTGGGTTTCACTGGTACTAGCACCGGCAAACTCCGGCAGCCACTGCTGGCCCCTTTCTTTAAACAGGTTATTAGCCGTTAACTTGACTGTCCACTGGCTCGACAGTTCGTAAGCGGCACTAACATCAACCATATTCTGATGTTTCAAAAAATGATCATCAACGCTAAACAAGCTATCGATACCATCTTCAAAACCACCGGTATACTGATATTTAAAGCGCAAGTTAAGTTTATCAATAGCCTGCCAATCGACTTGCAACGCCAGCTGATCTGAGGGCGTAATTAACAATGTACTATCCAAAAAAACACCTGGGCTCAACGGGTCAATCACTTGGTTCATATACGAATAATTGGCTGTCAATGTTAAGTCGTCAGCCAAACGGCTTTGCCAGCTGATTTCAGCCCCGCTAACCGACATTGATAAACCATTAACAAACTCGGCCCGTTGCACCACCGTATCATGGGTAAAACAGGCTGGCGCGGGTAAATGGCTCAACTGACAGGTTAAATCATTGACTCTAAATCCCCTGACATCGTTATAACGATTATGATACGTGGTGATATCCAGAGTATTAGTGCTGTTGAGCCGGGTTCTCAAACCCACTTCAAAAGACAACAAGGTTTCTTTGTCAAAAGTGCCATTTCCCGAAGTAAATGACTCCAAAGGCCAGGGAAAAGGATTTTGTTCCGTATTGGCGGGTAATACCCCTACCGGTATTTGTAAACTTTGCTCTGATATCGAAGGGATACGGGCGGTATGGGATATTGCCGCCCACAGGCGAGTGTCCACTGACAAATTAAAACGATAGCGCATCGTCGGTAGCCACAAACTGGCATAATAATCCCGGTTGCCTGCGCTATGATCATGTTTATGAGATTCGAACTTGGTGCCCAATGTCAACGTATGGGCCGGATAAATTTGCCATTCATCCTGCATATAAGCGCTATAGATGGTACTGCGGGTTAATCCTCTTTCGTGTTGATCATCATTTTGTGTGTCACCAACCGCCAATTCAAAAGCAATACCAGGGTCAAAGTCAATTTCGTTCTGTCTCGCCCCCCCGCCAAATAATAATTGATGGTTTTGCCACCGGTAGCTTAAGTCAAACTCAATATTCGCCGTGCGATCATCAACCTGATAAAAGTCACTGACCCGATTGGCTCTTTGTAGTTGCGAGGATAAAGTAAACGCCTGATCGGTAGATACTTGCCGTTGCCACTGAAAACTTAAATTGGCACTTTCATTATCAATCGGCACCTGGTTTACCGGTATCCGGCTGGTATTAACGGTGGTGTCATTTAAGCGCTGCTCAATATAATCCCCTGAGAGTATATACGAATCGGATCCGGCAAAGTGCTCCCATTTTATCCCAATAGCATCAGACGACCAGTGATCATCAATTGAGTCACGACTAAAATTGCCGCTGTCCATGGATTTACTTTTAAGGTATATTCGCGCATAACTCTGATCGGCTATTTTAGTGCCAAAACGTATCCCCGCATCATACTCAGTTTGAGTACCGCTGTTGACATACATTTGAGTGCTTTCATTGTCCAGCGTTGATTTGGTGATAATGTTGATCACCCCATTAACCGCATTAGCCCCCCATACGGTAGAGCCGACGCCACGGATCACTTCAATACGTTCGATGTCAGGAATATATAAATCAATTTGCTCCCAGAAAACCCCGGAAAACAACGGTGAAAACAAGCTGCGCCCATCAATCATCACCAGCATTTTATTGGAAAACACACTGTTAAAACCACGGACGCCCACCGACCAACTGCTTGATGATGCCTGAGTAATGAACAGACCCGGCACCAATTCAAGTAATTGGGGTAAATCGGTTACGCCAGCGTTTTTAATATCATCCCGGGTGATCACATAAGCGGCTGCCGGAATATCACTAAGCTCCTGCTTAAACTTGCTGGACGACACCATTTCGATATTCATTAAATCGACCAGCGTCAAGTCAAAAAGAAAGTCATCTTCTGCCTGAGCGGTCCCTTGCAAAAAGGTGAGGAGAAACACGAGTTGAAGCACTCTTTGCCGCACTCTTTGCCGCACTGGCATCAATGGGTGTAAATATCGTTTTGCAAAACAAACTATCATTACTGCGACACCTGTATTGAGCATTACTTTTACTGCTACTGCTACTTTTGCGATTACTTTTGCAAAAAGGCAACAAACGCATCAAAAGGCATCGGTTTGGCGTAAATGTAACCCTGAACAAAATCACATTGATTTTGTTGTAAAAATGTCAGTTGCTCTTGGGTTTCGACCCCTTCGGCAACAATTTGCATATTGAGTTTTTTACCCATGACTATCAGGGTCTCAATCAATTTTTGGCTTCGGGGATCGTCAAACGTATTAATAAATGACTGGTCGATTTTTAAGGTATCGATATTAAAGCGGGTGAGATAACTCAACGAAGAGTAACCGGTACCAAAATCATCAATAGCAATGGAGAACCCTAACTTGCGTAATTCATTAAGCTGCCGGGAGGTGTAATCGACATCATCAATTAACACATTTTCGGTGATCTCCAGTTCAAAATGCTCTGGTTTCATACCGACGTTACTGACATGATGATGAAAAAACTCAATCAGGTTTTGTTGATGAGTAAACTGCTGAGGCGACAGGTTAATGGCCAGTTTGACCTCTTTGCCATACTCCTGGCGTAATCGGGCGCTGGCTCGGCAAGACTCGGCGACAACCCACTGACTAATGGCAATGATCACCTCATTTTGCTCGGCAATAGGAATAAACTCAGCAGGAGAAACAATACCCAACTCATCGTTATTCCAGCGCAATAAAACCTCGGCACTGAGATTCTCTGGTTCGGTTACACATAACTTGGGCTGAAACACCAAATGAAATTCGTTTTTTTCGAGGGCTTTGCGCAAGTTTTTTTCAATGGAGAATTTACGCTGAGCCTGCTCATTAAACGAAGCTGAATAACAGGTGATATGATTACCCGGTTTTCTCGCCAACTGACCAGCTTGCCCAGCCATTTCGATGAGTTTACCACTGTCACTCGAATCATCAGGATAAAAAGCAATACCGATTGATAACGAAATATGAATTTCATGACCATCAATAGCAAAGGGATCAATCACCATATCTTGCAATAACTGCCCCACCCGGTAGGCTTCGTTGGTATCACTGAGGTGGGTTAACATCACGGTAAATTCATTCTGACTAAAACGGGCCAGTCGATAATGCCCCTCATTAGCCCCGTGAGCTGCACTATCGCCCTTGATAAGGTAATTAAGTCCTTCTTTAATTCGCTGACTAGCCAGGATCAGTAATTGATCGCCAACCTTCAAACCAAAGGATTCATTGACAGTACCAAAGTGATCAATCGTAATAAACAGCACTGCGACCTTATACTCAGGCTGGGTACTTCTGCCCAAGCAGCGTTGTAATTCATCTTCGAGATAACGACGGTTAGGCAAACCGGTTAATTGATCATACAGCACCAAATTGAGAATACGTTGCTCATTAGCCTTACGGTCAGAGATATCACGAACCACAACAATCACTTCGTTATGCTGACTCGCGGCAATTCGGATCTCCACGTCGTAACTGTTTAGTCCCAGCAAAAGGTTCTCTTCAAAGTGCTGCTTGTTAACCGTTGACCCCGATTGATCGTGCTGCGTTTTGAGTAAGGCGGTGATCATCATCACCAGCGCACTATGCTCAAAATCGCTAATACAATTACCACTATCATCCGGTGTGCAGGTGTCTACATCACCAAACAAGTGACGCTGTTTACCGACATGGATATCTTTGGCGGTTAAAGTGTGATCAAAATGAATAACAGAATCGGGGATGGCATTGAACAGGGTTTTTTCGCGTTCGTTACGGGTTTTAATTTCATTAACCGCCCGGCTACCTTTAAGGTAATAAAACACCCTGTGGCCCAATACCGGCCAGGATATGGGTTTGGCAATAAAATCGATGGCGCCAACCGCGTAGGCTTTCTCGATGGATTCAACATCATCCATCCCAGTAACCATAATAATGGGGACTGCCAATTCAGGAAACTCTTGATGGATAAGTTGACAAGCGCTGAAGCCATCCATTAATGGCATATCAACATCCAACAAAACCACATCGGGACGATGTTGCCTGAACGCATTAACAGCCTCCAAACCATCTTTCACCGCAATAACGGTAAAACGGTGGATACTTAACGCCTGCTCCAATAACTCCCGCTGAGACTCGTCATCATCAGCAATCAGCACAGTGGCACTTTTATATTCTTGCGACCAACCCATAGATTTAACATGCAAAAAAACCATTTAACAGATAGTAGTATGATTCGGGGGCAAAAGTCGTGTCCTTTTTAAGAAAAACTCACATTTAGGCTAAAACGCTTTTTTATCCGTCTAAATGGCTGTTTTTAATTATGGCCTATTTCAAAAAAGTGAATTTAACGGCCAGCGCTTAATTCAGTTGCACTGATTTAAGCGCTGAAGTTTTTCGACAAATTCATGATCGGGGGCTAGTTTAGTGGCAGCGGGAATGACTAATGTCGTTGCCTGGCTCAGCACCATCTGTGGTAAATCACTAAGATTGATGGTATCCATCCGGGTATCCTCCAGCGCACTCGTTGCCGCCTGATATAAGATCACCTGATGATTGGGTGCATAATCCCGGGTTAACTTATCCACCAACAACTGCAAATGAGCCACACAGGTATCAAAGCGTTTTAGCGATAAATCACCAACAATGCCCACTTGCCACAATACCAGTAATGCACTGATGTCTATACGACGGTGATTGACCAAAAACTGGGTAGCCTCCATTGACTGTATGCCGGTTGCGCCGGGGTCTATGCCCAAATCGGCCACCAAACAGTCCTCAGCCGAGATCCCCGGCAGCATGTGAGCCGGGTAACCTTCTTTTTTGGCCTGACAAATAGCCCGGTGAGAAATACAGGCAAACACCCCGGGATGACCATAAAACGCCGCACAAACCGTTTTACCGGCTCTGACCTCAATGAGAATACGATCAACCATTTGCTCATAAGTGGTCTGGCGGCTTTTGCCCTTGCCACCACCCTCGCCGTAATACTCCAGCAAACAGACAAACTCCTTTGCCACTTGCCCTAACCAGTGGCGAGTAAGATGGCTGGCTACTGCGCCAAGCACAATATCCGCGTTTTCAATGGTACTTTTGGTAATGGGCGTTAATTGTCCGGCTAATCTCAGCCCGGTGCCAACACAAATTAACTCACCGTGCTTCAACTTATCATGCTCAGGCAATGGCACTAAATTCGTCGACATAAGTGGCTTGCTTGCCCAGCTCCCCACTCTGTTCAGCGAAAGGTTCAGTAATCATCTGATCATCTGATCATCGAATGAATCAACGGGCTCTAACCCATTGCCGTGCGCCAACCCGTTTTGTTGAATGTCTTCATCGGTATGGTAAACAAAAATTTGGTTAATGCCGCCGCTTTTAGCCAGCTGCAATGCCTTCTCTGCTGCCACCAGCGCCTCATCCAAATCAACAAACTCATCGTCTATCATGACAATACCAAAAGTACTCGCCAGTGGCCCAGTAAATTCACTGGTTTGCACATCAATGGCCGCCACTGCCTCTTGACAGCGCTTAGCCAGCGTAACCGCGCCTTCTTCCACTGATTCGAGCAAACACAACACAAAACGATTATCACCAATACGACTAAACTGATCCCTGTAACGCACTTGATCGCGGCATACCTGTGCCACCTCATTAATCAAAGAATGACCAATAGTATCCTCTGGGTGCGCCTCAAGCTTGTCGATATTGTCCAGCTCAAACATAATCACACTAAAATGGCTACCCGCTGGCCTGGCCTCATAAAACATCGGTTCAGTGCGCCGCACAAAACCACTTAAATCGTTAGTCTGATGTTGTTGAGGTTCCGCGTATACCAGCGCCCGCTTTTGCTTTAACGACAATACCAGCAAAATACTCATAAAAATCAACAACACCATTGCCAGCAATACCACCAGCGTCAGGTTTTCGTTATTACGCCCCTGGAGCTTTTGCGACAGCGACAAGGCATTATTTTTAAATTTAAGCAACTCAAGCTGATTGCTCTTGTCACGGTTATCATATTTGATCCGCTGATAAGCCAAATTCTTAACATTTTTGTCCTTTTGAACCTTATCTCGCTGATGCTGGTAAATATCGTAATACTTAAATGCCGCCGCCAAATCGCCCTCAGCCCGTTTAATATCAGCCAACGTTTTACTGGCTTTTTTACTAATATCAGTAACTTGCCCATGAGTTGCCTGTTCAAAAGCCCGCAGCCCGTGAGCCAGCGCTTTATCTTGCTCCCCCAACTGGTAATAACCTCTGGCAATGGCTTCTTCGAGTACACCGATATAATCAGAGTTTTTATTATGGGTTTCGAGTTCACCAAGGATCTTCAGCGCTTTATCAATACCGTTTTCATATTCGCCCATATCAATAAAATTAACCGCATCCAGTGAACGTAAAATATCCGAAACATACTGATAACCACTTTCGTCACAAACCTTTAATGCCGCCCCAATAGTCGCTCGGGCATCCGCACTTTCACCGAGCTTAAATTTGATATCCACCTGATTGGCCAACCCGACACAGATATATTGATAATTATCGGTGTCGATACCTAAGTTATACAGCCGGTTGGCATACCCTCGTGCTTCTTCAAATGCATTTAGTGACATCAACAAGGTTGTCGCACCTTGTAACACCGACACCTTAGCATTTATATCGGTTAACTTGGGTAACAAGCGGATCCCCTTGTTCATGGTCACCAGGGCTTTTTCATAATCACCGAGTCGGATATAACCATCAGACAACTGGTAAAAGAATTTGACCAGAGTATTGGGGTCCCATGCCTCTTCAATGACCTTGTTGACCAATACCACCCGTTGAGAATGTTGGCCGGTTAATCCCAGATAAGACGCTTTGAGTAAATAATACTTTTCTCGCTGTTTTTTATTTAACTCATCAAGTCGCAATTCGAGTTGCGTAAACAACGCCGTATTTTTATTCAGTTCGGTGATTTGATTGGCAGAAATGCGCTCAAGCAGCTTGTCGATGGATTGCAACTCTTGCGCTGCGCTCAAGGTTGGTGTGAGGGCTAAAAAGCTAAGGAGGATAAAAACAAAGGCAACGCTAAAGCATCCTGGCGTAAATATAAGCCGCTTTATTAATGACGGTTTGATTATAAAAGTGTCCACCATAGCCGTCACTTATTTGCAGTATGAACAATTTGAATGCCGTTGGCAGCGGCAATATCCATACCGGTAAGTGTGGCAATTTTTTTGCCGTCTCTGGTCATTAACGCGTCAATTTCTTCATCTGACAGACCAAATTTTTTCATCGTACTTGTCGGGTCTTTACCATGGGCTTGCTTAATTTTTGCGTCCGCATCTACCGCATTAAGATATTCCAAAATAGTCGCCATTTACTTGCCTTAAAAATAGAGTTTGTCTTTGTTTACGCAATACCAAGCAGCATAAATTAAGCCTATTACCATTGCAACTCAATACATCAATTGAATCATCGCCAAACTACGCGCGGTGATCCCATTGGTCCTGTAGTTAATCTTAGCCTTGTTTTTACCAATCAAAACATTTGACCGTCAAAATGGCAACCTAGGAGCTTGTCCGAGAATAGGGCTAGCTCTGAGGGAAAGCTGGTTTGAGATCGTTTTCGCGGTTTTTTTAGGCGAATAGTTTGACTATTTAACTGGAAAAAGCGTGTGAAATAGCCAAATCCAGATTTTCCTCAGTCGAGTCTCATTCTCGGACAGGCTCCTAGAGCACCGAATGATTTGATTTTAACCAACCAGAAAGTCTGAAAATAGTGCTTATAAACTATTCAATTTGAGTGATTTAATGGCTGTGATTGAGATCTTGCAGTGATTTCGCA
>JBLHHD010000012.1:0-16715 GCA_047614605.1 Alteromonadaceae bacterium | reverse complement strand
AATAATCGAGCATTTCAATGTCATCCGTATTCGCAAACGTCGACAAGGTATCATAATCAAACTCAGTATCCCAGATACTACCCACATCAGTAAACAAACTGGTTCTTATTGAAGAACGCACTTCGTCAGATATAAACGGTAATGGGAAGATCAGTGCCAAACTACCAGTAGCAATAGCATTACCCCCTACGGCCTGTTGATCGTTAAATCCTCTGAGGGTCGTTACGGTATCATACTCAGGTCCCAGAACAATACTACCCGAAGCACCATTTTCATCCGGTGAGCCATTAATGATAGTTGGAACCCGATAAACGGCTTTAGGACCGAAGGTATTAGGCTCAAAACCCCTGACCTCATTTTGCCCGGTTCTAAAGTTATCTCTAAATGGCAATACCTGATCAAACCCATTTTTTGAACCAAAACCATTACCATAACCTAGCTTGGCTTTCGTTAGGACAGTCCAGGTTTGAGCCCTGTTAATCGGAAAGTAAAAGCTGGCGTTATAGCTGAGTTTAAAGTACTGCACATCAGAGCCTGGCACCGCCATTTTCAGCTGAGCACTTTGGGTGCTACCTGCTGTTGGGAATGTACCCCGGTTAATGTTGCTGCGATACCAACCCAGACTAGCTTCAAGGTTACTGTATTTAATCCCTGCATCAGGGCTATTAGGGTCTTCGAACAACGATTTGAACACTTTGATTTGTTCATACTCGCTAATTCGCGAGACATTTTCATATTTAAAAGCCAAGCCAAAGTTGATGCTGTTAATCTCGTCAACCGGAATACCCAGCTGGGCACCAAGGCTGTACGATTGAGCCTGATAATCAGTAAACCCACGTTGCTTACTGGCATCGTAATTACTGTAACTTAAGGTTCCACCAAGGCTGATAGCATCAATGGTAAAATAAGGGTCAGTATAAGACACATTAAAGCTTTCAAAGCCTTTAGAAGTATTAAGACCAAACCCTAGCCGGTTACCAGTCCCGAGGAAGTTATTTTGCTGAACCCCAGCCTGAAATGCCAAACCGTTAAAGTCACCGTAAGAAACGCCAACATTAAACGACCCTGAAAGCTGCTCTTTAACGGTAAAGGTCACATCGACTTTATCATCGTGACCTTGGGTTGGTGAGGTTTCAAACTCAACTGATTCCATATACGGCAAACGTTGGATACGATTTTTTGACAACTCAAGCAAGTCATTGGATAACCAAGACCCTTCCATCTGACGAATTTCGCGACGAATAACCTCATCAGAGGTGCTGTCATTACCAACAAAATTGATCCGATTAACGTAAATTCGTTTACCCGGCGTCACTGAAATGGTCAGCTTAACTTCTTTTTTCTCGTCATCAATATCAGGAATCGTTTGCACTTTAGAGTCGGCATAACCAAAACGGCTCATAAATTGGTTGATCATTTTTTCGGTGTAGGTGATCACCGCACCATTGTACAACTCACCTTCAGTGATAGGCACGATACGACGCATGGTTTCCTCGCGTCCTAGCACATCACCGATAAAATCAAACCCGGTCACGGTGTATTGCTCGCCTTCGGTGATATTTAGCGTCACGTAGACTTTTTCTCTATTGGGGGTTACCGAGACCTGAGTGGAGTCGATATTAAAGCGCAAATAGCCCCTGTCGAGGTAATGGCTTTTAAGCTTCTCAAAGTCCCCTTGCAGGGTTTGCTTGCGATAGCGGTCATCACTCATGAATCGCCACCAGGGCAAATCCTGCTCAGACTCAAACGGCTTTAGCAGCTCTTCATCTGAAAATATATTATTACCGACGATGTTGATTTGCTTAACCGCCGCGGCAGTACCTTCATCAAATACAAAATCCAGCTTTACCCGGTTGCGCGGTAAATCAATTACATTGATCTCCATGGTGGCATTGTATTTACCGACACTATGGAAAAAATCCAGCAAGCCATTTTTGATTTGCTGCAAAATGGTTTTGTCCAGAGTTTCACCCGCAATCAAGCCATTATCCGTCAGACTTTCTTCTAATTGCTCATCTTTGATGTCTTTGTTGCCCTCAAATAACACTTCATCAATAGTCGGTCTTTCACGGACACTGAAGATCACGTTATTGCCTTCTTTGAGCACCGCAATATCATCAAAAAAGCCAGAGCCATAGAGCAACCTGACAGTACGGGTCAGAGTGAAATCTGAAATTTCATCGCCGACACTAAACGGAATATGAGTCAGTGCAGCACCCACAGTCACTCGTTGCAGTCCCTGGACCCGCATGTCTTCAACAACAAATTTATCATCGGCGTTAGCCACCAGGCTAGCACCTAACAGCAACATACTGGGAAAGATTGTTTTTAACATCATTTTTTAAGGTGTTCCTACCACTGCTACAAACGAGAGATATCATTAATGAGTGCAATACTCATCAGTAAAAACAGAACGACAGCACCAAACTTAAAGCCTAATTCTTGCGTCCTTTCAGAGACCGATTTACCACGGATAAGTTCAATCATATAGAAAAATAAGTGCCCGCCATCCAAAATAGGCAGGGGTAACAGGTTGATGACCCCAAGGTTAATACTTATTAGTGCCAAAAAACTCAAAAATGGCACAAAGCCATAATTGGCACTGGTACCCGCCCCCTGAGCAATCGAAATCGGCCCGCTGAGGTTTTTCACCGATACATCACCGGTTAGCAATTTACCAATCATTACAAAGCTCAATTTAACCAATTGGGCCGTTTTTTCTACCCCGTGAACCAAAGCATCAAACACCCCATACTGAATATTAATCAGATAAGATTCCGGCCATGGTTCACCAACAGGGCCGACACCAACAAACCCCTGAGTAAATCCATTAGCGTCCTGACGGGCTCTGGGTGTTACGTTAACATCGATCATTTGACCATCACGTTCAATCGCAAACACCAGTGGATTATTGGCATTATTTTGCACAATAGTTACCAGCCCCCGCCAACTGTCAACCACTTGATTATCAATCGCCTTTATCCGGTCGCCTTTAAGCAATCCAGCCTCTGCCGCCGCCGAATTATCCGTTATCGTTGCGATTTCGGTGGTAATGCGTGGCCGAAAGGGGGTAATACCCAAGCTATCAAAGGCCGATACTTTATCAGGTTCGAACTGCCATTGCCGGGTATCTAAGTGAAATACTTGAGATTGATTGTCGGCCAAGCCGTTTTCATCCAATGACTGGGTCTCAATGGTTAACGACGGGTCGCCAATACTCGACACCAAAGCCAGATTAACGGCCTGCCAATTGATGGTTTGTTGGCCGTTAACCGCAACGATTTGGCTGTTATTCTTAAGCCCACTATGAAAAGCAATTGAATCGGTCTTGACCTGTGAAACCACCGGTTTTACCGACATTTCACCAATCAAATACATCACCCACAACACCAGTACCGCAAAAATAAAATTAGCGGCAGGGCCAGCAAATATCACCGCCATACGCTGATATACTGTCTTACTGTCAAACGAGTTGGATTTTTGTTCCTCTGGCACGTCGTCAATCCTGCCATCCAGCATTTTGACGTAACCGCCCAGCGGAATTAACGCAATCACAAACTCGGTGCCTAATTTATCGTGCCAGCTGAACAGCGTTTTGCCAAAACCAATCGAAAAACGCTGGACGGTAATGCCATTACGTCGTGCAACCCAAAAATGGCCGTACTCGTGAACGGTCACTAGAATACCTAATGCAATGACAAATGAAGCCAAATTCCATAAAAATACCAACATTAGTCGTTACCTGCCTGATTGATTGATAAAAGTCTGCGCACTCACCCGGGTATTGCGGTCAATCTCAAGGATTGTTGCCAGCGAGGATGCTTCAATATCAGTCCCCCTCTCAAGGCACTGACTGTTAATTTGGCCAATATCAACAAAGCTGATATGCCCTTGTAAAAATGCCTCAACCGCAATCTCGTTGGCCGCATTTAAAATAGTAGTCGCTCCCTGCCCTTGTGCACACGCATCCATTGCCAATTTAAGGTTGGGATAACGGCCATAGTCCGGCTCAGCAAAGGTCAACGCTGTGGCTTTGAAAAAGTCCAACGGCTCAACCCCCGCATCAATCCGCTCGGGGTAAGCTAACGCATGAGCAATCGGGGTGCGCATATCGGGGTTACCCATTTGCGCCAGCACCGAACCATCAATGTATCGCACCATTGAATGAATAACACTTTGCGGATGGATCACCACATCAATATCAGCAGGTTTTAAGTTGAACATCACGCAAGCTTCGATATATTCGAGCCCTTTGTTCATCATAGTGGCTGAATCCACCGAAATTTTTTGCCCCATCGACCAGTTAGGATGCGCAATCGCCTGTGCCGGGGTAATACTGCCAAACTCATTAAGCGGTTTGGTTAAGAACGGCCCGCCAGATCCGGTCAGAAGAATTTTTTCAATGCCATGTTCATTACGCTCACTGGCCGTCATATTTTGCTGCATACCTCGGGGTAAGCACTGAAAGATGGCATTATGTTCGCTGTCGATGGGCAACAGGGTCGCGCCATGACGTTTAACTTTATCGATAAACAAACGACCGGTCATTACCAGCGCTTCTTTGTTGGCCAGTAATATTTTTTTACCCGCTTCCACCGCCGCTAATGTCGGTAGTAATCCAGCCGCGCCAACAATGGCTGCCATAACCGTATCGACCGCCGGTGCTGAGCTAACCTCAGACAACGCTTGAGTACCAGATAAGACCACCGTATGACAATTCTTGCTCTTAAGCTGCCCAGCCACCAACAACGCACTGTCGGGGTCAACCATTACGGCAACCTCAGGGTTAAATGCCAGGCACTGACTAACCATTAACTCAACATTTTTTGCGGCCGTTAAAGAGTGCACCCGGTAACGCTCTGGGTGACGTGAAACAACATCCAGGGTGTTTTTACCGATTGATCCGGTTGACCCGAGTATACACAAGGTCTGCGGGCTGTTTTGACTGGGATTAATAATAGTTTGCACCGTGTGTTGGCCCTTAACGTACAAAGAAGATATAAAGCAGCACAAACATCGGTGTTGCCGCAATCAAAGAGTCAATTCGGTCAAGTAAACCGCCGTGTCCTGGTAAAATTGAACCGCTATCTTTAATATCAGCCGCTCTTTTTAACATGCTTTCATTTAGGTCACCCACCGCAGAAATACTGGCGGTCGCAATGGCAATAATGAAATAACCCGGATAATTGTCAACCGTCACACCAAAACCGAGGTTTAACAGCAATACCAGTACTGTCACGCTAGCCAACCCGCCCAAAAAACCTTCGAGGGTTTTATTGGGGCTCACCAACGGCATTAATTTACGTTGACCAAAGCGTTTGCCACAAAAATAAGCACCGACATCGGCAGCCCAGACGATTGCCAAAGAAACAAATAACAACGTCGAGCCGTAATAAAATTGCTGTTCAATATTAAGGGTTCTAATGGCCACAAAAGCAACCCAAGCAGGGACCAGACTTAACACGCCTATCATGCCTTTAACCAGCATATGATCGCGCCAAACGACACTTGTTTTAGGGTACGAATAAATGAGTACAATAGCGGTCAGCCACCAGCCACCCGCCACCAGCAAAATAATTTGATAAACGGGTAACAGACTTCCATCGGCCAGCCACATTTTGTCAACCGGCCAAACGACCGCCAACCCTGCCATAATCGCAACGATAAATGCCGTATAGCATAAGCGACCTGCCATAGTGGTAAGCCCCATTAATGGACCCCACTCCCATGCACCGATGGCAATGGTAATACAACAAAAAACGGCAAACGATTCAGCACCCAAAAAAAACACACAAGCAAGGGTTAATGGTGCCAGCAGTAATGCCGTTAATATTCTTTGTTTTAACAACTGTTAAGTCCTTAAGCTCAGGGCTTGGTTGTGACCCAATTCAGCAACACTATTCAATGTGATCATTATCATTTCAATAGTTGCTGTTTGATTTGTTCACCGGTATAACCAAAACGTCTCTCACGTTCGATATAAGCCTCAATGGCTGTGGCAAAAATAGCATCATCAAAATCAGGCCATAAATGTTCAGTAAAATACAACTCCGCATAGGCTGCTTGCCAGATCAGAAAGTTGCTGATCCGATAATCTCCGCCCGTTCTGATCAGCAAATCCAATGGAGGCTGATCAGCGAGGTTGATATATTTGTTTATCATATCTTCATTCATCGCATCCAGCCCAAGCTGATTGTCGATGCATTCCTGAGCGGCCCGCTTGGCAGCCTCAGCGATATCCCAGCGGCCACCATAGTTGGCTGCAATATTGACTATCAGCGCACTGTTGTTACAGGTCTGCTGTTCGGCTGTGTGGATTTTTTCCTGCAATTTAGCAGAAAAGCGGCTTTTGTCGCCGACCACATTTAACCTGACATTATTTTTGTCGAGTTTTTTAACTTCCCTTGTCAACACCAGCATAAACAGATCCATCAGTGTCGACACTTCGTCTTCGGGGCGTCGCCAGTTCTCTGAACTGAAAGCAAACAGGGTCAATGACTTGATGCCATGCTTGCGACAAAAACTGACCGAACGCCTGACGGCCTCGACACCATTTTTGTGCCCCCACACTCTGGGTTTGTTTTTCAGCTGCGCCCAACGACCGTTACCATCCATAATGATAGCGACATGCTGGGGCAAGTCCTGCTGTGAAAAAGCAAATTCTTCGAATGACATTTATTACACCGAAATTTTCACCAGGTTTTTACCGGGCCTTAATAAAAAACGCCGTGTAGTATAACCCACACGGCGTTGTTACTCTAATTTTTTTAACCGGGCGAAAAAACCACCGAACAAAAACCGATTTTCACTCCGTTTATACACTATTTTATAATTAAACATGTTTTGGCGATGGCGAGCAATATATGTTTGAGCGGTTCAACGATACCCTAATGCCTCAACGGATGGCCGCTAATGGCGGTGCTCAGCCAATGAATGTTAGGTCTGCTGCCTGCTCGACTGGTCAGGTAGTCTACTCCATAGCAATCACTCTGGCACGTTGCGGCTATGGCTGCTGCAACTCATTTAGGCCCCGATCAGTGGCAAGTTAACAGGGATATCAGAAACGAAATTAAATGTAGACCGATTAACCTAATCTCCAACTTGCCCAGATTTTGCCCTTAATCAAACCGATCGGTGTATTTATCATACGAGCCCGTGATAGATTAACAACAAAAGGCCCTGATCATTCACTAACCGGGGGCTTTTGTTTCATGCTTGCTCTTGCTCTTTAAACCACTAAGCCTTAAAGCCGTTAGATTTTCATCAATTCAGCTTCTTTAACTTCGAGCAATTTTTCCATATCTTTAACCGCTGTGTCAGTCAGCTTTTGAATCGCGTCTTCTGAGCTACGTTGATCATCTTCAGTGATGTCTTTGTCTTTAAGCAGTTGCTTAATATCACCGTTGGCATCTCGGCGAATATTACGTACAGAAACTCGTCCGTTTTCGATTTCGCCACGAACGACTTTAACCAGATCTTTACGACGTTCTTCGGTTAATGCCGGTAATGGAATACGAATAAGGGTGCCATTAGTCAACGGGTTTAAGCCTAAATCTGACTTTAAGATGGCTTTTTCTATCGCTTGAACCTGAGACTTGTCAAAAACACTGATACCCAACGTTCTGGCATCCTGAACATTAACATTTGCTACCTGGTTAAGCGGAGTCATTGTGCCATAACACGATACCTTGATACTATCAAGCAAGCTTGGATGAGCACGACCCGTGCGAACCTTTGCCAACTGAGTACCCAGTGACTCTACGCTTTTTTGCATCCGCTGTTTGGCGTCTTCAATAATTTCATTAATCACAATCGATTTCCTGTTTTTTGTTAGAACCGTAAAATTGGGCTTATTCTGGCGTTTTTCGCCTTCAATTGCCAATAAAAACCCGGCATTTTAAACGCAATAAAAGATTATTCGGCGTTACCATCAATAAGTGTGCCTTCTTCTTCGCCTCGAATAACTCGCATCAAAGCACCCGGCTTATTCATGTTAAATACCCGGATAGGCATTGCATGGTCTCTGGCTAATGTAAACGCGGCCAAGTCCATGACTTTTAATTCTTTACTTAAGACATCTTCATAAGACAAATGACGATAAAGCTCGGCATCTGGGTCTTTTTCTGGATCGGCTGAAAATACGCCGTCGACCCGAGTCGCTTTAAGTACCACATCAGCTTCGATTTCTATGCCTCGTAAACACGCAGCGGAGTCAGTGGTAAAAAACGGGTTACCGGTACCTGCAGAAAAGATCACTACCCGACCTGATTTTAACAGGCTGATAGCCTCTGCCCAGCTGTAATTATCACAAATGCCATTTAATGGAAAAGCAGACATTAAACGAGCATTAACGAAAGCCCGGTGTAACGAGTCGCGCATCGCCAGACCGTTCATGACAGTCGCCAACATGCCCATGTGATCACCCACCACCCGGTTCATGCCAGCCTTAGCCAAGCCTTCACCACGAAAGATATTGCCGCCACCAAGAACCAAACCGACCTGAACACCCAGCTCAACCACTTCTTTAATTTCGCTGGCCATTCGATCAAGTACCTTAGGGTCGATACCAAACCCCTGTTCTCCAACAAGCGCTTCACCACTTAATTTAAGCAGTATCCGACTAAATTTAGGCTTTGGGGTTACACTCATTTTTCTTCTCCGTTGATGGCAATATTTGACAACTTAATACGTACTACATTCAGATCCAATAAACGCGGCTATAATAGCCGCGTTTATTGGATTGGTTTAACACCCCTGAGTAAACAGTGAATGTGAACCTGCTCTTGTTTGCGCGTACTCCCATAAGGAGCGGCTATATACCAAGGAGATTAAATCACTAATCAGTTATCTAATGGCTTTAGTATAAACACGAGTCACTTTACGCTTTGGCAGCTGCTGCCATAGTGGCTTCAACTTCAGCAGCAAAATCTTCTTCTTTTTTCTCGATGCCTTCACCCACTTCTAAACGAACAAAGCTGACCACTTCGCCGCCATTGGCTTTAAGGTGAGCAGCAACGCTGACAGAAGGATCTTTAACATATTGCTGACCGGTTAAGCTGACTTCGTGAGTGAATTTCTTCATTCGGCCAATCACCATTTTTTCAGCGATTTCTTGAGGTTTGCCACTTTGTACTGCGATATCGATTTGAATGGCTCTTTCTTTAGCGACCACTTCGGCTGAGACGTCATCCGGTGTAGTGAACTCTGGGTTGCTTGCAGCAACGTGCATTGCAATATCTTTAGCCAAATCGTTATCACCGCCTTTAAGGGCAGCAACAACACCAATACGACCACCATGGGTATAAGCACCAAGGTTTTCGCCTTCAACGATAGCTACACGACGAACATTGATGTTTTCACCGATTTTAGTGACCAGTGTAGAGCGAGTTTCTTCAACAGTCGCATCACCAAGGCTAGCCGCTTTTAAAACGTCGATGTCAGTGATTTTGTTGGCTAGTGCCAAATCAGCAACACGGTTGGCAAAAGCCAAGAAACCTTCGTCACGAGCAACGAAATCAGTTTCACAGTTCATTTCTAACAATGCAGCTACGCCGTTGCCGGATTTGATAATGATAGTTCCTTCGGCAGCGATACGACCGGCTTTTTTGGCCGCTTTGGCCTGACCGTTCTTACGCATGTACTCAATGGCGCCTTCCATATCACCATTGGTTTCAACCAATGCTTTTTTACAATCCATCATGCCAGCAGCAGTGCGCTCGCGTAATTCTTTAACCTGGGCAGCAGTAATTGCCATTTTAAATATCCTCAAAAGTATATAAAGACGGGGAAACAGCCTTGACTGCAACCCCGCACAAAAAAGCCAAACGATATTAACGCCTGGCTTTCTATACCCAAGTGACTTCAAAATACGAGTTTCAGAGCCTCTGAGCGATTTCAATTCAAGGCGCATTGATGCAGGAATGGCCGTCCCCTTTCAAGTCAGTGGAACACCGAAGTGGAATCGCTCAGAGACTCCCTTCGGGTGGGTTTAAAAACGCTTTATGCGGCGTTAAATAACGCTTGATATAGAATGACTAAACCTGCACTCATTTGCCTTGCCTGAAGCGTTTTTAACGCCCACTGAATCCTGCATTTTGAAGTCACTTAGGTATACTGTTCAGCTTTTACGACTAGTTATTACTAACGTTTTTACTGTTCAGCTTCTACGAAACTGTCTTCTTCTGCTTGTACTTCGATCGTGTTATCACGACCAGCAATAGAAACATCAGCAACGGCATTGGTATATAACTGGATAGCACGAACCGCATCATCATTACCTGGAACAACATAATCGATGTTATCTGGGCTAGAGTTAGTATCTACAACAGCAACAACTGGAATACCCAAGTTGTTAGCTTCTGCGATAGCGATATGCTCGTGATCAGCACCGATGATGAAAATCGCATCAGGCAAACCCGCCATATTTTTAATGCCGCCAAGGCTCTTTTCCAGTTTTTCCATATCACGAGTGCGCATTAACGCCTCTTTTTTGGTCAACTTGTCAAAAGTGCCGTCCTGACTTTGAATTTCATAATCTTTAAGACGTTTAATTGACTGGCGTACTGTTTTCCAGTTAGTCAACATACCGCCTAACCAGCGGTGATTAACATAGAACTGGTCACAACGTACTGCTGATTCTTTAATTGACTCAGCGGCTGCGCGTTTAGTACCAACAAAAAGTATTTTACCTTTTTTACTTGCTACGTTTTGTAAAAAAGCCAATGCATCATTAAACATAGGCACTGTGTGCTCTAAGTTAATGATATGAACTTTGTTACGTGAACCGAAAATGAAAGGTTTCATTTTAGGATTCCAGTAGCGAGTCTGGTGACCGAAGTGAACACCTGCCTGAAGCAGATCGCGCATTGATACATTAGCCATTATAAATTTTCCTCATTTAGTGGGGTTAGGCGTCCATACACCCCATAATACCGACCAAATTAATGGCACCCCGGCTTATGTGTCGATGTATGTGTGTGATTTAAATAATTTTCAAGCTGTTTTACCTCATTACTCTCACCGCATGAGCGCTGAGGGAAGCATTGCAAATCTTTTTGAAAATTTGTGTTTTAAAATTTTGCTAAAGACGCGACAATAAGCGCCCTTAATGAAATTTCGGCAGCTTTATACCATGATTTGGCGCTGCATTTCAATCATTAGTTTATTTAAACAGTGATTTTAGGGTTCAAATAAATTTAAACACCAGTTAAAACCAAATATAAACAAAATAGGAAGATTAATGGGTATTACGATCAAGTCGGCTGAGGATATTGAAAAAATGCGCGTCGCTGGTAAGTTGGCCGCAGACGTATTGGGTATGATCGCGCCTTATGTCAAAGCTGGCGTAACCACCGATGAGCTCAATACAATTTGCCATGACTATATGGTCGATGAGCAACAAGTCATTCCGGCACCCTTAGACTATCACGGCTTCCCCAAATCAATTTGCACCTCAATCAATCAGGTCATTTGTCATGGTATTCCTACCGACAAAAAGTTAAAAGAAGGTGATATTGTCAATATTGATATTACCGTGATCAAAGATGGCTTCCATGGTGATACCAGCAAGATGTTTTTCATCGGCCAACCGAGCATTATGGCTGAGCGACTGGTTAAGGTCGCCCAGGAAAGTTTGTATTTAGCCATCAAAATGGTTAAACCCGGTGCCCGGCTCGGCACTTTGGGTAATGCCATTCAACAACACGCCGAAGGAGCCAACTACAGCATTGTCCGCGAATATTGCGGCCATGGTATTGGTGAAGTTTTTCATGAAGACCCACAAGTGCTTCATTACGGTAAAGCCGACACTGGCGAGACGCTTAAAACGGGCATGTGTTTTACCATCGAACCGATGGTAAATGCTGGTAAACGTCATTCGAAGGTATTAAAAGACAACTGGACAGTCGTCACCAAAGACCGCAGTTTATCAGCACAGTGGGAGCACACTTTACTGGTCACCGAAGATGGCGTAGAAATTTTGACTTTACGTGACGAAGAAGACATTGACAGAATTATCAAACATCCATGTTGATCCCACAAGCAATCACCCAGGCCGTAGACCAGCCGTTTAATAAAGACGACTATCTGGCTGCACAACAAGCTTTATATGACTGGCTAACGACCTCGTTTGGCCGGGTGCCTATCACTGACTTGGTGCAAGCAAGAGCGTTATTTATTGATAGTATGCTAAGCAGTATCTGGTCTTACTTAGAGCTGGACAAAGAGCGTAATGTCACCTTAATTGCTGTTGGTGGTTATGGCAGGGGTGAGTTGCACCCCTACTCTGATATCGACTTGCTGATTTTGACCAACAGTGAATTGCCACGTAACACCATTGGTAAGCTCGAAGACTTTATCAGTACTTTGTGGGATCTTAAACTCGATATCGGCCATAGTGTCCGCACCATCGAAGATACCCTGATTAAATCAGCAAATGATATTACCATTGCCACTTCGCTGCTCGAAATGCGCTGGCTTAATGGGGTTAAGCTGTATTTTAATACCCTCAAAAAACGCCTCAAAGAACAGCCTTCTTTTAGCTGTAAAGCCTTTTTTATTGCCAAGCGAGAAGAACAGTTTCAACGTCACCATAAATATAACGGGGTCACCTATAACCTCGAACCCAATTTAAAAGCCAACCCAGGTTGCTTGCGAGATATTCAAACCATTGGCTGGATAGCCAAACATCACCTCAACTTTGGTGCCGCCAGAAAGCTGGTCACCCAAAAATACCTCACTGAGGAAGAGTATCAGGAGCTGGTTGAAAGCCAGGACTTGTTATGGAGTTTGCGTTTCGCCCTGCATCTTGAAGTTGGCAGGGGTGAAAACCGGCTGTTGTTTGACTATCAACCGACTGTCGCCAACCGCCTCGGGTTTGGTAATCATGGCAAGGCATCCGTTGAGCGAATGATGAAACGCTTGTTTAGGGTGATCCAGCGAGTGATCGAACTCAATGAAATGCTGTTACATCATTATCAAATCGCCATTTTGGGGGATAATAAAAACCCCGTCATTGAAATCCTTGATGGCAACTATCAAATTAATGAGCAATTGATCCAGACTCGTCACGACAGTGTGTTTTATCAGCGCCAAAATTTATTGCAATTGTTTGTTCATCTGGCACAAAACCCCAGCATCAAAGGGGTTCATTCAAATACCGTCCGCCAATTACGGCGCTTTCGCCACCGGGTGCTGGGTGACTTACAGGATTTTGAAGCCTGTCAGAAGCTTTTTATGAAAATATTCAAGCACCCACACGGTATGCTCAATGCCGTCATGCTAATGCACAAACACGGCATATTGGCCATTTACTTACCTTGGTGGCGACAAATTGTCGGTCAAATGCAGTTTGACCTGTATCATGCCTATACGGTTGATGAGCACACCATTAGAGTATTGCAAAACTGCGCCCGCTTCTTCGACAAAACCACCAGTAGCGAATTTCCAGTGTGCCGCGAAATTGCGATCCGTTTTGCCAAACCCGAGTTACTGTTTCTCGCCGCGATGTTCCATGACATTGCCAAAGGGCGTGGTGGGATGCACTCAGAGCTTGGTGCCATTGACGTTGAAGAGTTTTCACGCTTGCACCAATTAAGTCAATTCGATACCAAGTTACTGGTATGGCTAGTTAAAAATCATTTATTACTGTCGGTCACCGCCCAGCGCAAAGATATTTATGATCCACAAGTGATCAAGGATTTTTCAGAACTGGTGCGTGATGAAGTACGCCTCGATTACCTGTATTGCCTGACCGTAGCCGATGTTTGTGCCACCAATGATTCGCTGTGGAACAGCTGGAAAGATTCGTTATTTAAAGACTTATACCTGTTCAGCCAAAAAGCGTTACGCCGGGGGCTCGAAAAGCCGCTCGATATTCGTGCAGCCATCAGAGACAGACGAGCTGATGCTACTGCTTTGTTGTTACAACAGGCTATTGAAGAGGTGCAGATCACTGATTTGTGGTCACGTTTTCCCGCTCATTATTTTGCTTATTACAGTGCGGAGCAAATTTGCTGGCATACCCTCAACATCCTCAATCATGAAGATACCTCAAAACCACTCATTTTGGTTTCGCAGCGTCCCATGCGCGGCGGGACACCAGTATTTATCTTCTATCCATTACAAGTGGATATGTTTATCAGTGTAGTGTCGGCACTGGATAATAAAAAACTCAATATACTAGATGCGCAACTCATGCGCTCCAAAGACGGTTATGCGATGAATACCTTTATCGTACTCGAAAAGGACGGACAGCCGATCAGAACCCAAACCCGCGCCGATAATATTGAGCGGGCTTTGCTTATCACCCTACAAGGCAAGCGCAAAAAACGCTTCCGCCCGCAACGGGTATCACGCAAAATCAAGCAGTTTACCATCAGTCCAAAAATCGACTTTTTGCCTTCGACCAGTAAAGTCAGCACCCCCGTGGAAATTACGGCGCTGGATACCCCTGGATTACTGGTCAGGATAGGTCAGATATTCAAGCAATGTCAGTTGAGTATCCATTCAGCTAAAATCACCACTATGGGTGAAAAAGCTGAGGACTTGTTTGTGTTATCCAACAGTGATCATCAGACCCTGACCACTGCACAGCGCGATGAACTGACCGAAATATTAAACCAGAACTTGACCTATCAGAACAACTAACCGGAATATTAATGCAAAGCTTAAAAACAATCATTGAACACGCTTTTGACAACCGTCAGAACATCAACCCGTCTACAGTCACCGACGAAGTGAATACGGCAGTAAACTCAGCCCTGGATATGCTTGATACAGGTGCTGCCCGAGTTGCCGAAAAAATCGCCGGTGAATGGGTTGTTCACCAATGGCTGAAAAAGGCGGTATTGTTGTCTTTTGCGATCAGAGATAACACCGTTATCCAATCAGGTGAAACCCGCTACTGGGATAAAGTGCCAATGAAATTCGCCGATTACGAAGCCGACCGTTTTCGCGCCGAAGGAATGCGTGTAGTGCCACCGGCAATGGCCCGTAAAGGCAGCTTCATTGGTAAAAACGTCATACTAATGCCTTCGTACGTCAACATTGGCGCTTATGTCGATGACGGCACTATGGTTGATACCTGGGCGACGGTTGGCTCGTGTGCGCAAATCGGCAAAAACGTACATCTCTCCGGCGGTGTTGGTATTGGTGGGGTACTCGAACCATTACAAGCCAATCCAACCATTATTGAAGATAACTGCTTTATCGGTGCCCGTTCAGAAATTGTCGAAGGAGTGATCGTCGAAGAAGGCGCGGTTATTTCCATGGGCGTTTATATCAGCCAAAGCACCCGTATTTATGACCGTGAAACGGGTAAAACCCATTATGGTCGTGTACCAGCAGGCTCAGTAGTTGTTGCTGGCACCTTACCCTCAAAAGATGGTAAATATAGCTTAAATGCGGCGATCATCGTCAAAAAGGTCGATGCTCAAACCCGTAAAAAGGTGGGTATTAATGCGCTACTCAGAAACGTAGAATAAGCCTTGGCAAAAAAAAGAAAGAGCGATCCACACGGCGTTTGTAAACAGAGATATTTATTTACCCCTGGGTCTTGTCCTACCAGCCACCAGTTCCAGATAAACTCATAGGCAATTGCTGGTTCAACTCGTAGCGGCAATTCGTCTACCGTACGTCGTCTGGCGTATTCGGGCACAGTTACCGCTTCGTTGGTAAAGTTGCGCCACACAGCACTGATGATCACATCTGGCACGTATTTAAAGTTATAGTGATCTTCATCGCCAAATTTGTCGCCATCATTACCATTAACATCAGTCAGATTAACATTAGGCAACACAGTACCATCGGGTAACTGAACATTAAACTCAATGCCCCTGACGACTTTATTGGCATACTCAGCCCAGTAAACAGTTCCCTGGAAAAGCCAATGTTGCCAGCCACTGATATAAGACACTTCTAGCGAATCCGCCTCTTCTGGTTCGAGGTTTTTCTGGCCGAGGATACAGCAAAAGTGCATATCATCATTACCGAGGCTTGCTGAGATACCATTAACCTCATCGGTTCTCATGATCACATTAATCACATAAGCATTGAGATGATAGAGTAAACATAGTTGCACAAAGCGACTGGTGTCTATTTACATTGATTTTTAATTGGTGTCCAAAGACAGGGGCTTAGCAATAGCTTTAAAGTCACTAACAATAGTTAATAAACTGTTGAGAAGGTAAGTGGAAGTGAATAAAAGCAGCGTGATATTAGCGGGGTTCTATTAGCAGGGTACTTAGGTAAAAAAGACAGGGTTATTGCCCTGTCTCGTCATATTCAAACGTTAACGTTATTAACGTCGAGGCATACCACCTGGAGGCATCATACCGCCGCCACCTGGTATCATGCCTTTGACAGAGCGCATCATTTTCTTCATGCCGCCGCCGCCCATTTTTTTCATCATTTTTTGCATCTGAGTGAACTGCTTAAGTAAACGGTTAACATCCTGAATTTGGGTACCTGAGCCCGTAGCAATACGCCGCTTGCGTGATCCTTTGATGATATCTGGACGTTCACGTTCTTTGGCTGTCATTGAATTGATAATCACTTCCATCTGAATGAACTGGTTATCATTCATTTGGCCTTTCACCTGAGAAGACACTTGTCCCATCCCCGGCATTTTATCCATCATCGACATCATGCCACCCATGTTGCGCATCTGCACCAACTGGTCACGGAAATCTTCGAGGCTAAACCCTTTACCCTGCATC
>JBLHHD010000011.1:0-16731 GCA_047614605.1 Alteromonadaceae bacterium | reverse complement strand
CACCAAAGCTTTTATTAAGGCACATGCGTTTGTCGATGAGAAACGCGTAGGTAACATGGGGGCTTCGTATGGTGGATTCATGACAATGTATCTGGCAACCAAAACCGACATGTTCCGCGCCTCAATCTCCCATGCAGGGATCAGCAATCTGTCAGAATACTGGGGTTATGGTTGGTGGGGATATGGTTATTCTGGTGTTGCCAGCCGGGGCAGTTTTCCGTGGAATAACCGTGAGTTATACGTAGAACAAAGCCCATTATTTAACGCCGATAAAATCACTACGCCATTATTGCTGCTTCACGGTGATGCCGATACCAACGTACCAGTCACCGAAAGTCATCAAATGTATACCGCCTTAAAAATACAGGACAAGGCGGTTGAATTTATCGAATTTGCCAATGATGATCACCACATAAACAAACGTGATCACCGTCTGCGCTGGTGGAGTACAATTTTATCTTACTTTGATAAAGAGCTTAAAGAGCAACCCCTGTGGTGGAATACCCTTTATCCAAAGAGCGAATAAGGATAATAACCGGCAGCTATTATAGTACCTTTTTAAGGTTTTCTTGGGGCTGTCAACAAAATAAACAATTAGACATCGAAGCAAACAGATAGGAAGACGTGATGAAGAAAGTGGATATATTTACGGTGGTGATCACATCAACAACCTTGTTATTGTTTTGCTTGTGCAGTTGGTGGTTATTAAATAGTTATAACGAGATAAAAATCACTGAAATTCGCCAAAGTAGCGATGAAATAGCCCAAATAGCGCTCAGTGTTGATCAGCTTTCAAGTCAGGTCAATCTTGACAGAGAAGCCCTTAAAAGCCAGTTATTACGTCACAAGAAAATCATGGAAAACAGCCAAAACGAATGGTTATTACTGAAACAAACCCTCAGTTCATTTATTTTTATGCTGTTTGTGATCGTCCTGTTTCATCTTGGTTTTATCTGGACTTTGTTTCGTGCTTGTTACCGGGGTAAATTGACGTAGCTGGGTGGTGCGGGTGTGCAAAGAGGAGATTTTGGTAGGGAGTCACCCCCACCAGTTTTGGTTATAAATAGCGGCTATTCAGCTATTCATCGTTTCATTAATCGGCGCACCAAAGATCCGGCACCTAACAGTAACAGGCCAAACAAACCAAAATTACCGCCACCACCACCCGATGTACTTGGTGGAGGTGTCGTCGTTTTAGTTGTCAAAGGACGGGTTAGCCCTGCTGCTGTATCTGTTGCCACATCGGTGATTTGTGCATTGTTAACCAGCACATAATGCTCTTCGGTTGCAGTAAAATCAGTGGTATCAGCAGGAGGAAAGTTGCGTAATGGTGTTTCTCCAAGTCTCGATAACTCTTGCAGTGCATCAAGAATTACCAGACTATCAGCTGTTACTTGACCAAATACCGTAAAACCGCTATTTTGATTATCCAGGTTTACGCTGTTATTCGCCAGATTGAAGAAAAACTCGCTGGTTGCACTATTAGGGTTATTCAGCAACTTTGCCATGGCAATGGTGCCACGAACATTAGAATAAACCGGCTCATTGGGTACCGCAGTCTCAGCAGGTACAGACGCTAAAGTGGTGGTGAAGTCATAAACTAGTCCACCGCCTTGAGCAATAAAACCAGGGAGCATACGATGAAAAATACTATTGGTGTAAGCGCCTGAATTAACATAACTTAAAAAGTTAGCTACTGTTTGCGGGGTGGTATCATCGTACAGGTTAATCTGGATTGGTCCCAGTGAAGTATCAAACTCTACAATGGTTGCGCTGGCAATATTAGACCAGGTGAAAAGACTGGTGCATAAAGCGCCAGCCAGCACGATTGCATTAAGTGGTTTTCTAACGGGTTTACTCATCGTGTTGTTAAATGTCATGTTAAAAAGTTCGCTATCAGTTGAATTATCTTGGGTTTTTTCGCCGCATCCATTCATTACTATTTTTTCAGGTCATGAGAATAAACTAGCGCTGACTAAAAAGCCAGCCACATTAATGGCCTAAAGCACAAATCGACAGCAAATAAACAGCATCAAAAAAGAGATCGTTACAAATTGATCCATTGGGCTTGTCGCATTATACCAATGACATTAATTCACTAATCAAATTTTGGGCAGGGAAAATGGTCGATGACAAGGCATTAATTGCCGCATGTAGTTGTTCTACATGCAAAATTAATAACGCAGTCAGTGGCCATTTTAACTAGCAAAATGATTAGTTACTTAATGGATTTGGTATTTGTATTGCGCTTTAATGATAAAGCGGTATAACTGGCTGCTACGAATCAACTCTTAACACTAAATAACAGGGGATTGTGTGTTATGCCAACCTTAAAGCGACGATTAAAACCATTATTATCAACGTCTGCTGTGCTTTTGACAGCATTTGCCACCTTTACCACAATAACTACATTGAACAATGCCGCTCATGCCAGTCACGATAAAACCGTTACAGCCCCGTCAAAGGCGTTTTATCAACAGGTAGTGGATAACAAAAACCGTCCAGGCAGCGATTTATCCCGAGATAAAAGCCGTCAGCCCGCAGCCCTGTTGGCGTTTATGCAACTCAAACCCGGCATGGTGGTATTTGAACTGGGAGCCAGTGGCGGGTATACCACCGAGATACTGGCCCGGGCCATCGGCAGCAAAGGTAAACTGTTTGCCGAAGGGTTAAGTCCTTCGCGTGTTGCCAATGGCCGTTTACCTCAGGTTAAACCTTTAGGCAGAGGACTGATTTATCAAATCCCCGAGCGGGCCGCCAAAGCGGGTTTGAAAAATGGTGAAGTCGATACGGTGGTTATCATGTTCACCTATCATGATTTGGCGCTTAATGAGCGCATCAACCGACAAGATATGCTGCAAAATATGCTGCAAATGCTCAAACCCGGCGGTAGCATTATCATTGCTGACAATAGCGCTGTCACAGGCTCCGGGCTTGACGATACCCAACAATTACACCGCATCGACCCGCAGTTGATTAAAAAAGAGTTTGAACAGGCTGGTTTTGTGTTTGCTGCCAAAAGTGACTTGTATCACAACCCCAAGGATAACCTCAAAGCTCATTGGCGCTTTTTGGCCGACCGGGGTCAGCACGAACGCTTGCTAATGAGGTTTGTTAAAAAGGCCACAAAATAACCACCCTGACACCCCCTCTTGAGCCAGACAGCAGCCGCTGCTCTGGCCTTATCTTGTATTACTCCCTAAGCGCTAAATAAGCTTTGTATTTGCTAGCGTTCACTCGTTATAATGATCCGCCCATTGGTGTGTAAACAATTAAATTTATGTTTAGTGATATTCGTCCTTATCGTGATGATGAGGTGACAGGTGTGATCCAAAACCTGATTAATGATAAAGAGTTTCAGTCGTCCATTGCCGTCTATGCAATGCCACGGTTGAGTAAATTCTTACCCCGTTTGAGTCGTTGGCTGATAAAATTATCCCTTGCTAGACGCACCCAAAGATTATCTTCTGTACATGATATTCAGCTCGAATCCGCCAAATACATGTACAAACTAATAAAACGTAGTACTGATGGTTTCAGTCATACCGGCCTTGATAAGCTCGATATGTCAAAACCGACCCTGTTTATTAGTAACCATCGAGATATTGCGCTGGACCCGGCCTTAATTAATGTCGCTTTACACGAAAGCGGTCATTCTACGGTCGAAATTGCCATTGGAGACAATCTGCTCAGTAAACCGTGGATCTCCGATGTGATGCGGCTTAATAAAAGTTTTATCGTCAAACGTTCAGAAAAAACCAAGCGGGCGATGCTAACGGCGTCGAAAAAGCTCTCCGCTTACGTGCAGCACACTTTATACGATAACCAGCAACATATCTGGATTGCCCAACGCGAAGGGCGAGCCAAAGATGGTCTGGATAAAACCAATTCGGCACTGATTTCGATGTTAATGCTCAATAAAGACAAGCAACAGTCTGTTAGCGACTATCTTAAGCAACTTAATCTTGTACCGGTATCAATTGCTTACGAGTTTGATCCCTGCGATATCGATAAAGCCAAAGAGCTGGCCCAGATTGAAGCGACCGGCAGCTATCAAAAAGCCGAGAATGAAGATATTCGCAGCATTACCCAGGGGATACTCGGCCATAAAGGCCAGGTGCATGTGGCCTTTGGTCAACCATTAAACGGTGAGTTTGCCGACAGTAAAGCCATTGCGGCGGCGATTGATCAACAAATCATTGCCAACTACCGCTTATATGATAGTAACTTGAGTGCTCATGCGATACTCAATGGGCAACCCGAACAGCAAAACAGCCAGATAATGGCCCAACTGAACCAGCGGATGAAATCACTGGACGCCCTGCAACAACGCTGGCTACTGACTATGTACGCCAACCCGGTAGTATCCAAACAAACACTACCAAAGGACAGCCAAACGGCTGGGGAAATTTAATGAGATTAGACAAATACCTGTGCAGTTGTGCGCAGCTGAGCCGTATTAATGCCAAACGGGCGATTGGCAAAGGGCAAGTGACCGTTAATGGTGAAACAGTAACCAACCCAGCCACCAAGATAAAAACAAGCGATGCGGTTTATCACAAAGATCAGCTAATGAGCTTGATCACCGAGCGCTACATTATGCTGCATAAACCGGTTAATTACATTTGCTCAAATGTCGACGAAGCCCACCCTAGTGTATTACACCTGGTTGATGAGCCTAAAAAAGAAACTTTACACGTTGCCGGACGATTAGATGTCGATACCACCGGTTTGGTGCTGATCACCGACAATGGCAAATGGTCTCACAACCTCACATCACCCAAAAAACGCTGTGCCAAACGCTACCGTGTCGGCCTTGATAAGCCAATCGAAGCAAGTGCTATTGCACTATTCGAAGAAGGTGTGCAGTTAAACAATGAGCGTAACCTGACCCATCCGGCCCAATTGGAGATCGTCAGTGATCACGAAGTGCTATTAACCATACATGAAGGTAAATATCATCAAGTTAAGCGCATGTTCGCCGCTATTGGCAACAAAGTCGTCGAACTTCACCGCGAATCCATTGGCATTATCGAACTTGACAGCGACTTGGATGCTGGACAGTGGCGTTATTTGACAGACGATGAGATCGCCAGCATACAAGGCTAATGTCGATTAACCTTTGGGCGAGTATTCGCGCTTTAACAGGCCATAAAAATACTCGCTGCCCCAGCCGCCTTTAAACAAACTGTTTTCAACAAGATGCGCTTCGCGACGAAAACCCTGGCTTTCAAGCAAACCAATACTACCCGCATTTAATACATCAGTAACCGCGATCACCCGACGTTTATTTAAAGTATTAAAGATAAAATCAAGCAGTGCTGTGATCGCCTCCCCGGCAAACCCTTTGCCCTGATTTTCGCTCGCCAGGGTAAAACCAATTTCAACCAACCCTTTACCCGAAGCGGCATTGGGCGCATCAGCCTCATCATCGACAAAATGGATGGCGCAATCTCCCAGCAGCTGATCAGAGGCCAAATCGGCAATGGCAATCTGGTACCAGCTACCATTTTGATTTAAATCAAGCGCCTGCTGAGCAGCAAAAAACGCTTCACCTTGAGCCATGTCATAACTTATCCAGCTTTGATAACGGGCAACTTCGCTGTCATTACGGTAGCTGACAAAGGCTTTAAGATCCGCTTGAGTGAAATCGCTAAGCCTGAGTCGCTCAGTACTAAACGCTGAAAACTTGCTCGTCATTATTTTTCCTTTTGTTTCATTGCCAAGATTCATTTTCTGTTAAGCTTAGCAGCTTATACTCAACGTCTTAGAAATACACTTGTTTGCCAGCATTGCCTTGTAAAGAGTCATGGAGATAGTCATGCGTTACCCCAGTCAAATCCGATGTTTGTTTTTCATTTTCAGCGTATTGTTCACCACCGGTTGCGCCCATAAAAAATTAATTGATGCTGCCCAAGACTACGCCCATCAGGGACGTTACGAGCAAGCCGTAGAGCAGTACCAAAAAGCCCTTGATTTAAAACCTAATGATAACGCCACCCAACAAAAACTCGCCGATGCTCAGCAAAAAGTGGATATCTGGCTTGATGGCATTGACGCTCAGGCACAAACCGCCAAAGTACAACAACTTAATGGCCGAGCACTATTGCTGTTTGCCAAGGTCGCCCAATTACGTAACGATACCAATGCCCTTGCACAATATAAAAAACTCCACTGGCAACTGACCAGTCAGCATCGCTACAAAATACAAATCGACGCGCCAACTACCCTTGGCAAAAACCTCGCTCACCAGCTTGGTGATATTCAGACCATTGATAAAGCGGATAAAAATCAGGCTAATCAATTTACCGTTAAGGTCTCTCATGGCAAACCTGCCTTTGTCACCAAGGTCAAAGAAATCGAAAAAGTGCAGCAATATGTTAGTGGGGTCACGTCAGTGCCAAACCCAGATTATCTACACTTACAAGACGATATAACCAATGAACGTGAGCATATCCATCAACTGTCAATGCAGCTTGAAGACCGTCAGATCACACTTGATGATTTGGACAGACAAGTCCATTTATTTGAAAAAGATCTCGAAATAGCCCAACTCAAAGCACAACGAGCGACGCCAAATTCGCACGAATACCAACGTCTGCAACAAGATATCAATCACTATCAGCAGGAGCTGAATCAGGTTCAGCATTATTTCGATAAAGAGCTTAACGCCCATGAAAAGGTCTCATATAAGCTCCATGAGAGTAAAGATGCCCTGCATAAACACCTTAATGAATTGTCATATTTACCGCCTACTGTTGAGCAAGATGTACTGTCTGATCACTTCTACCCAGCTGATGAAGTCACCCGTACAGCAACCGCCAAAGTGACGATTGCTTTTAACCAGCAGCCAGAAAAGTCAAAAACGGTGTCGGCCAGTTTTACCGATACAGAGCATGATGAACAACCCCGGATTAAGTTGCCTTATAACCCGTTAGAATTAATCAATGATAAGCAACTGAGTAAACAATATTATGCCAAAGCCCGCCAAGAAGTCGAACAAGCCATTGAAGATAATGCCAGCACCTATCGCCATCAATTAAAAAACAAAGCCAATCAAATGCCTGGTATTGATCAAAAGCTCGAAGCCTGGGTCAACTATGGCGTAGCCAGCAGCAAAGGCGTAGATGACTCGACGGATCGACAAATGAGCTACCAGCTGGAGCAAGAGTTTGGTGTCACCGGCATCTTTGAAGTTAACACTCTGCTACACTTATTTAAGTATTAAACCTAACAAAAATGGGGGTTGGTTATGTGGTCAGCGTTTAAGTCATCAATCGAAGCTTGTTTGTGTCCCCCCGGTAACGGCGTTTTCACCGTCAATACCGGCAAAGAGCGCAAAACCATGCTCCATCAAGCGCTTTATGGCACAACCCAAAACATTGATAACTTGTGGAAAGCCCAACTAAACACCCTGCCCGATGCTGGCAAAGCGGTGGTTTTGGGGGTTTGTTCTGACACTGGCGGCGGGATTCTTCGCGGGGCAAACTGGGGGCCTTTATTTTTACGCAATACGCTGCTTGAACAACATCCCGATATCAAAGTCTTTGATATCGGTGATATTCGTATCATCCCGCATCTGTTACACGACAAATATATGAATCAGGCCACCATCGACAATTGTCGCAAGGCCCTTTATCACGATAGTCAGTCATACTACCCGGTGGCACCGCTGTCGATCACTGAAGAATTCGCCCATAGTTTTTACCAACACTTTGCAGACAAGGGCTTATTTGGCATCGGCGGTGATCACTCCGTCAGTTACCCACTAACCAAAGCCTGGTTACAGGCCAAAAAAATTCAGGGCAAACGTACGGCGATCATTCACTTTGATGCCCACACCGACTTACTGAAAGAGCGTTTAGGGATAGACCTGTGCTTTGGCTCATGGTGCACCCATATTCTAGAGTATTTACCCGCCCCCAATCACCTGATTCAAATTGGCATCCGCTCGACTGGTAAACCCAAAGCGCACTGGCAAGACACCTTTGGAGTGGTTCAACACTGGGCTTGTGATGTAAAAGAAATAGGTGCCGAGGCAATTGCCAGCGACATTATCAGCCAGTTAAAGCGCGATAAAGTAGACGAGTTATACGTCAGCTTTGACATCGACGCGATAGATTCAGCGTACGCTGCCGCAACCGGCACCCCAGAAAGCGGCGGCATGACCCCCGAAGATGCCTTACACATCATCAGCGCATTGGCAGATGAATTTGCCATAACCGCCGCCGACATGATGGAAATATCACCGTTTTTGAATACTTCGCTACAACCCAGCGAAGAACCAGCAACAACATTAAAGGTCGGCGCAGACATCTCAGCATTGCTGATTAAAGCAATGCAAAAAGGGTAAGAAGCTATTGGTAACGTGGTGCAGTGGTGCACCCAAAAAAAACAAAGCCACCACTTAAACAAAGCACCGTAAACACCGCACCTTTAGCACACTTCACACCTCCCCGTCATTCCTGCTTAGGCAGGATAGTCCGATATATCGGCCCATTTAATAAACGCAAAGCCAACCCGAGTGCAACCATCTACCTTAATTGATGTCCGCCACCAACCCGTAACAAAGCCCTCAAAAAAACCAGTGCTACTGATCGTTATTACCCGCATTTTTATCCTGTAAAAATGCGAGCATACTATCATTATGTACCCGGTGGTAGATTGCTTCGACGCTCAAGGTTAAATCAATTGACTCGAAATGCACTTTGTCACCCAAAGTATAATAGGTCGACTTCCAGTCATCAGTTTTGCGCATGACTTGTACTTCGACAAAATCCTGTTCGATCAGCACATACTCCAGCAGGCTGGGCATGTTTATATACGAAAGGCGTTTAACCGTCCGGTCATTTTGGTGAGTAGATTTTGATAGTACTTCAACGATGATGACTGGCGATGTGGCGTAAGTAGGTTCTAATTCATCGATATTGCAATCAACAAAGACATCCGGGTAATAAAAGTTTGCGCCGGCCTTAACTCTCAAGTCCGGACCAAAGGGTTCACAGCTGGAGTTTTTTAAATGAATACCAAATTCTCTGGCGACATTATTTGCTATTCGATCATGATTACGAGTCCCCCCTGTCATTGCATAAACCTGACCATTAAGCAGTTCATGCTTGACGTCACTGACCAGTTCACCCTCCAGGTACTCACTTTCACTGACAATATTTGCTTGTGTTGCAGTTAGCACAATGGTAATCCTCTTAAAACTCAGCCGAAGTTTCATTGTAAATAACAACTCACCCAATTCATACTCCATCCAAGGCTATTTATTGAGGAATACCAGTAAAGTCCCACAAAAGAAGTTGGCTGTAACCCTCACAATCAAAAATCCTGATAAAGCATCACGGGCTTAGGCGGCGTATAAACGGGTATAAGTACCGCTTCAAACGAGGCACCATCCCTATCAACTCTCAAAAAATAAAAACAAAAAAACACCCAATAAAAGCTGGATAAAAACTCAAACAGTTCTATAATCAAACAAAGACAAACATAAAAGAGGAAAACCAAGAGGTATAAAAAGCAGTGAAAGCATAAGCAGTAAAACAATCGCCAGCCTAAAAAGATCGCCATCTTAAAAGGCTAGCTAATCAATACATAACCAAAATGTTCCAACAGAACAAAGAGGCTACACAATGACTGTTTTTACTAAAACACAAGTCGACCCGTGCGTCATTAATTTAATGACCAACATCCAAACAACCGCTCAAAACTCAATCACCTCAACAGTGAGGGCATTATCATGAGCCATCTACAATTGCCATGCATCCCTTCGCAATTGCATTCAACCATCCTTGGTTGAAAACCCGCTGGTAAAAGAAACCGCCAAGCTAACGCTCAACCAAATCATCAACACCCTAAATTACGTCAGCACATCGCTAGACAAAATGGGTGACGACAATGAAGCCGCATATATGAG
The DNA here is from genome assembly GCA_047614605.1 of Alteromonadaceae bacterium. Lineage (GTDB taxonomy): Bacteria > Pseudomonadota > Gammaproteobacteria > Enterobacterales > Alteromonadaceae > JABSOG01. Next base: position 6,812 of record JBLHHD010000011.1, on the reverse strand, counting down.
CGCGGCATATGTAATTGATATTGAGGTTAATCCTACCAAGCATATAGGGCCTGTTAGCTTACAGATATTTACAACAGGTCAACTAGATGACCGACCATTAAGGGTCAAATCAAGCTGGGGTGGAAGTTGTGGGTTGATAGGTAATATAACTAAGATTGGCACTTGGGTAGCGAGTTGGATAACATTCAACCTATGGGGTATCCATACTTTACTAACCCTAAGCCAGTCGGTTTTTTATGGTATAGAGGTACGAAGTATTGCAAAGGAGGTATGTTAGAAAGCTGTTGAACATGCATCATCTTTTCCTATTGTAATGAAAATTTATGATGATTTAGATTTGATTGGCGAGGAGTTGATAGATTTCGAGATCTTTGAAAATGAAATGATGAAATATACGCTTACGCTGTGATCAGCAAACGATTTAAGCGGTGGTCTTGCGAATGAAAACCATGCTCGTATTATCTCTTATAATTGTTTCTATCGTGTTCTGGTAGCTTTTTCAAATGGACGGTCTATAGTATTTGCCTTAACAGGAAGGCATGGAAGAAATCAGATATTCATCTACTTGATAAAGTAGCCAAATATTGTTCTTCGAAGTCGCTGAACTGGCACATCACTATCAGCTTGAAGAAGATGAAATGACCAATATCTATCACGAGCTATGGTTTGTCCCAGTTGAATAGATGCGCATTATTTTTCGACAACCTATATTCCATAGGGGCTACAGCAGATAAAACCGCTAAATAATGTATCTATTCAACAAGGCCTAGTCATAAGCTATAACACTTACCTATTTTAAAACTAACAATTGGGATTAAATCATGAATTTGAAGAGCTTAACCGCTAAAGACTTAACCGTTAAAGAAAGACTGGAAGGAATGTTTGTGATTTCTGGAATGATGATATTGCTCTATTATCAAGCTGCTGATTTTAAACTAGTTTTATTTATAGTTGTGTGTGTTTTATACCTTCATGAAAAAACCATCACAGCAAGAAAACAGTTTGATGCCATCAAAGATGAATTGGAATCAATTAAACGTGATGATTTACTGTAGGTTGAGCCAAGAATCTAACGAAACATGAGTCAGATGAAGGCGAATTAGGAGCGCAGCGTAAGCCCGACACAAAGAACCACCACCAAGCCGCCCGGCGCTTGCGCCTGACTCCTTCATGCTCCAGCACAAAGGCCGTTCCACAAGATGCCTGCCAACCTAAATCACCCCATCAACCAGCAATCAATCCCATCAAGTACCATATGAATAATCAAACCAATCCCCACAAGCCGGGTTTTGGGAAAAATCATTAACAGTCCATAAATCAATATCGGCCAGAAGGTATGTAATGGATGAAAACCGATGCTGCATCTATCCGGTGCATATAAGGGGTCTGCCAGCAGATGATCTAAATCAACCGCCATGGTCGCCATCATAATAAAAAAGGCTTGTTTGAAGCGTGCCCTATAACCCCACCTAGCAACGATGGCGGGCACGCAAAAATGTAAAATAAGATGAAGAACAGGGCGTAACATCACCCCGATACCGCCCTGAAAACGTTAAAGCTGATAATCCTCAACCTTATAACCTAATGCCTCTAACTTAGGCCGTAATGTTGCCGCGTCACCAACCACTACCATCAGCATGTCATCAATATTAAGGTGCTTTTGATTAAGCGCATTAATTTCTTTGGCGCTGATCGAATCAACAATCTTACTGCGCTGGGCAACAAACTCGGGTTGCAAATCATGTTCCAAAATCTGTGCTAAAAACCGCAGTTTGGCCGCCGGCGTTTCGTACCTAAGCACATCTTTTTGATTAATTGATTTACGCATAAACGCCAGTTCAGCCGCGTTTATGCCTTGCTCCCGATAGGTTTTGATTTCTTTAACCAGTTCAATAATCGACTTGTCGGTCACATCTGCACGAACCGAGGTGCCAGCAGTAAAACCACCAGCAAACTTGTCACCCCAAAAACCTGAGCTGGCTCCGTAGGTATACCCCTTTTCTTCGCGCAAATTAAGGTTGATACGGCTGTTAAAGTTACCACCCAATGGGAAGTTAGCCAGATTGGTACGGTAATATTCACCGGTTATATCCATTTTCAAGCCTCGTTTACCCAAACGGATAGACGATTGAGCCGCCTTGTCTTTATTGACCAGATAAATGGTCAGCGGTTTATCTTGATTTGGCTCAGGCAATGATAAAGCCAATTCAGGGGCTTTACCCTGCCAGCGTTCAAAACCACTCAGGCTGTCAGTTAGTTGAGCTTGTGACAAGTCAGAGACCACAATCATCTGCGCACCTGAGGGTTTAAAGTGGTTGTTATAAAAGCCTTTTATATCATCCACAACCAGGCTACTTACCGACTCAACGGTTCCACCACGAGGCGAGCCCGCAATAGTCTTGCCAAACATCAATTCGCTAAAAGCCCGACGAGCCAGATAATCTGCACTTTTCTTGCCATTAAGAATACTCTGCACCGCTTGCTTTTTAACCCGTTCAAAATCTGCCGGGGCAAAAGCGGGTTCAAACAGCTTTTCCTGTAATATCTTCAACGTGGCGGGCAGGTGCTGACTTAAACTGCTGACACTGATATTGACATAACTGTTGCCCGGTTCAATAGCAATACTGCTACCGAGCTTTTCAAGCATCTGACTCATTTGTTCACCGGTATGCTTTAAGGTGCCTTCATCAAGCACCCCCACCAATAGGGTTGATAACCCGGTTTTATTGACGCTTTCGTAAAAATGCCCGGCAGGGATCTTTAACAATAAACTGGTCGTCGGCGTTTCGGTGCTTTGACTGCCGAGAATTCGAATGCCATTGCTGAGTGTTTTACGCCAAAAGTCAGGTACCTTTGTAAAAACCGCTTTACCAGCAATGGGAGCCTTGGAACGATCAAAAGTGCTCGGTGCCCGTCTTACCTCTAAATTATCTGCGGTGATAGTGAGGTGCTTATCAAATTGACGTGCAGGCGGGACAAAAGTATCCGCATGAGCAACCTTGTCAAGCTGACCTTGGGGTACCACACTCATGATCACGCTGTGCTGACCCTTGATGTACTTTTTAAATACCCGCATTACATCGGCTTTAGTGACATTGTTATAACGGGCAATATCCTGCTCAATATAATTAGGGTTACCTGTAAAGGTTTGATTCGATGCCAAGGTGCTGACTTTACCAGCCACACTTTGCAAGCCAAACACAAAATTAGCTTCCATCGCTGCTTTTACCTTGGTCAGGTCGTCCTCTTCAACCCCTCGTTGCTCAAATTCATCAATCGAATCACGGATGATTTTTTCAAGATCGGCTAAATTTTTACCCGAAGCCGGGTGAGGTAATGCCAGCATATTAAACCGACAAGCCAGTTCGATACACGGATGGCTAACCGATGCCTGCACAGCCAGTTGGTTTTTTACCAGGTTTTTGTATAACAGTGACGTTTTACCACCACCAAGAATTTGCGACAAAATATCCAGCGGCGCTTCATCTTTATGGCGAGCACTAACGGTAGGAAACGACAGATAAACCAGGGGCAAATGCACGTTATCTTCCATTGAAATATAACGGTCTTCGCTAACCACCGCAGGTTGCTTAACGGGCATCAACACCTCAGGTCCCCGGGGAATGGTGCCAAAGTACTTGTTCACCAGGCTCAATACATTTTGTGGATCAACCGCCCCACCAATCGTTAAGGTGGCATTGTTTGGACCATACCAGCGTAAGAAGAATTTCTTCAAATCATTGACGTTAACCCGGTCCAAGTCTTCCATAAAACCAATGACAGGCCACGAATAAGGGTGGTCTAGCGGATAGAGTGCTTGTGAAATACGTTCGTCAACTCGGCCATAAGGACGGTTATCAACCTGCTGACCCCGTTCATTTTTGACGGTTTCACGCTGAACTTCAAATTTTTCTTGAGTAACTGCGTCAACTAAGTAACCCATCCGATCAGCTTCAAGCCACAACATTTCTTCAATATAATTAGCTGGTACCGTCTGATAATAATTAGTTCGATCGGTATTAGTGGAGCCATTCATGTTACCACCAGCTTCAGTGACCCGTTTAAAGTGCTCTTCGTCACCAACATGCTCAGAGCCCTGAAACATCATATGTTCGAAAAAGTGAGCAAAACCGGACTTGCCTGGACCTTCACGGCCTGAACCTACATGGTAAGTCACATCAAGATGAACCAGCGGATCGGAATGATCTTCGTGAATAAGTACGGTCAGGCCATTGGCGAGCTGATATTTTTGGTAGGCAATGATCGTTTTGCCCGGTTGGGCATCCACTTGTTCAATGAATTTAATACCTGGGATGATTGTTTTTTGTGAGCTTGTCTGGTTTTGTGACTGTTGTGATACACCACAACCACCGAGACCGGCCAGCATCATGGCAACAACCAGTGTGTTTATTTTTTTTTGCATAAATGTCCACATTTTGGCATTGAGGTTATTTGAAGTTTACGACATTTTTCGGGTAACTGTGAATGCTAAATTGTTAGCGTTTATTCCAGCGCAGGTTTTACTAAACGGAGTAATTGTGCTGAGGGTTGATTGCTTTTCATGTTTGCCTTTATCACTTAACCAAGTTAAATGTTACCATTTTAAGTTGATAACTATCTTACTTGGTCTTGTGACCCAGGGGAATAGCAGTATTCCCCTGTAAACGACAATTACTGCAAACTATTTATGGTAACCGCTAATGATACTGGCTAATTAGCTGAGAGACTCTATGTTCGTATTGCGCTTTGGTAACCCCGGCGACCTTAATATTAATAGCGTCTGAATCAAAAGATAACACGGTGAAATCAAGAATAACCCAGGGTTGATCGGCAAACAGCTGATTTTTTCGCTCGACTAGTTTATCAAACAAACGAGTTAAACGGCACGGTATTGATGGGTTTACCAGCACGGTGTACACAGAGTCCCGGAATATATCCCTACCGGTAGCTGCATAATTCCATGCCGAGCTGGCAACCAGGAGCATTGCATTAAGTCTTCGTCGTGGCTTTTTATGGGCAGATAAGTCCATATAAGGCTCAAGTAATTGAAGTAATTGACTCGACAGTTGGTGAGTCTCAGATTGTGGAATACAAAGTGGCCGATCTTGAATCTGTGTCATGGACTTTATTACCAATTGAGTTGACATCTTTCAAGTATACGCCGATTGCTAATGCGAAATCTGGTAATAAACAAAGTTTATCAAAAATAACCTATTACTTTATCTTTTCGATACTTTTAGATGCACGTTACCCACATTTTTGGACACACCAGTTCTTTAGCCGCGCCACCAAAATACCGTCAAGCAACATATAGCGGTATTTAAGCGGTTCCAGCATCGAATTACCCACCAGCTAAAAACGTTATTTTTTAATTATTGGTTTAACCCCTTTTGCCCGGCCCAAACGTTTATAGTTTATCAATGCCAATCAATCAAAAGGCCAAAACAATGAAAACCCAATCCTTAAAGCAATTGCTACAACACTCGCTTATCGCCGGTGTATTAATCACCGGACTTATCGGTTGCACTGCCAATACCCCAAACAAATCGGTCACTGATAATCAAACCACCGACGCCAAAGCAGACGTAATCGCTAAACAACAAAAACCCGCCAAACAAGACACCAGCACCACTGACGCTAGCAGTAAACACTCAGCCAAAGATAAAATGTATGACAAGTATCAGACCCCGCCTATTATAGCCCGACCAACGGTAATGAAAGGTCAAAGTGCTCCCACTAGCCCCCAGCGTATTGAAGTCATGGGGCAAAGGGTAACAAGCACCGCCACCCAAAACCTCAGGGTTGGCGACCAGTTTGATCAGCCACCAGAAGATGAGCAAGGTAACCATGAAAAGTATGCCGATACCACCGATAAGCTCAACCCGGTTTACCAAACCCGGCAAACCCCGGTAAGTACTTTTTCGATTGATGTTGATACTGCCAGTTACACCAATGTACGCCGAATGCTTAATCAGGGGCACTGGCCGCAACAGGGTGCAGTCAGGGTCGAGGAAATGATCAACTACTTCAATTATGACTATGCGGCCCCCCAATCTGCTGAACAACCTTTTGCTGTACATGCTGAGGTTGCCCCAAGCCCGTGGAACCCGAGCACCCATTTGATGCGGATCGCCCTAAAAGGTTATCAGGTCAATAAAGACAATTTACCGCCAATGAATCTGGTGTTTTTAATCGATGTTTCCGGATCAATGTTTAATGCCAACAAGTTACCTTTGCTCAAACAAGCCTTTTCACTGCTAACCCGCCAGCTACGCAGTCAAGATCATGTATCCATAGTGGTTTATGCCGGTGCATCCGGTTTGGTATTAAAACCCACCAGCGGTGATAAACAAGACGAAATACTGGCCGCCCTTGAGCAACTCCAGGCCGGTGGCAGCACCAATGGCGGGGCCGGTATTAAACTGGCTTACGCTACCGCTAAAAGCCACTTCAAAAAAGCGGGTATCAACCGGGTTATTTTAGCCACCGACGGGGATTTTAATGTGGGCACAACCAATCAGGCGCAATTACTAACCCTGATTGAACAGCAAAAACAAAGCAGGGTATTTCTGAGTATTCTTGGTTTTGGTCAGGGCAATTATAACGACCATCTGATGGAAACCCTGTCAAACAAGGGTAATGGCAACGCCTATTACATCGACAGCTTTAAAGAAGCTCGCAAGGTTTTTTCTGACGGGCTGACCGCAACCATGCAAACTATCGCCAAAGACGTTAAACTTCAGGTGGAGTTTAACCCCAACAAAGTGACTGAATATCGTTTAATCGGTTACGATAACCGTAAACTCAACCGC
>JBLHHD010000010.1:0-17967 GCA_047614605.1 Alteromonadaceae bacterium | reverse complement strand
CTGAGGGTGATGAGGACGATGCCGCCAATTACACCAATCGCGCACCTTATCCGGCTATTCACTTGATACGCGAAGCGGCTATTAGTGAGGCTTTGCAAACTTATCCAGACCCACAAGACATTCCACGGCACAATATTGCTTTGGCCCGACGTAAAGGCAAAGCAAAAATGGCTCAGCTACTGGCCGCTTGCATAGTTGTGCAAAATCCAAACTAATCTAATCTAATCTTTGATAACAACAACGAAGGAAAATAATATGTGGTATATGATTTACTCCCAGGATATTGAAAACTCACTGGCATTACGCCTAAAAGCCCGAGAAAGCCATCTCGCCAGGCTAACGCAATTGAGCAGTCAGGGACGTTTGCTGACAGCCGGTCCCTTACCTGCCATCGACAGCGAAAACCCGGGTGATGCCGGTTTTACCGGCTCATTGGTAGTTGCCCAGTTTGATTCTTTGACCGATGCGCAATTATGGGCAGATGAGGACCCTTATTTGGCAGCGGGTGTCTATAAACGATCAACAGTAAAACCATTTAAACGGGTTTTACCTTAAGCAAGCAGTCATGTTGGGTTTAAGTTTCTCTATCAGCCGACGATAACCGGGTATCGGATATCGTCTCAGGCAGAGCAATCAAAGCATTAGCCATTACCAGTAAAACCAACCATAAAGCCATAACCGCTGAACCAAAGTAATTTAGAAACCATTACTTTTGTATTGCTCAGCGCTTTTATTGTGCTGAGTCTTAGCTAAAAAGTAGTGTTCAGCCAGCGTTAAGGGAATGCCGACTAGTATTACAACCAATACCTTTGGTGAGCACTTTTAAAACATTAAACTTTATGTTTTAGGACAGTCACTGGTTTATACTCTGTTAGCTGATAATTATTTTTACTGCGGTGATCACAGCCGCTGAGTATAACAACGTATAACCCCATATAACCGGAGTTTTATTATGCATATTTTAGCCAAAGCCATCATCGCTGTTTTGATGATCTGCCTGTTTCAGGTGCCACACACCTGGGCTGCACATGGCAAGGGCATCAATAAAAGTCAGGCCGTCAATACAGTAAAACGCAAGTACCCTGGTAAAATCATCAAGATCACCAATGGCAGTAATCACTATCAGGTTCGTTTGCTGCAAAAGGATGGTCGTGTGGTTAATGTCAAAGTAGACAAAAACAGTGGAAAGATAATTAAATCAGGCAAAAGTCAAAAAGGAAAAAGAAGATAAATGCGCGTTTTACTCACAGAAGATGATCTCACTCTTGCCGAGAACCTCAAACAAGTGCTCCAAGCCAATAACTTTAGCGTTGATGTCTGCCATGACGGCGAAAACGGTTTGTATCAACTGCTCGAATTTCCCTATGACTTAGCTATTATTGATATCGGTTTGCCCAAAAAAGATGGTATGTCACTGATAAGAGAAGCTCGGGCTGCGGGGATCGCCATTCCCGTACTCATTTTAACGGCCCGTGACCGCTGGCAAGAAAAAGTCGAAGGGCTTGATGCTGGTGCCGACGACTATCTAACCAAACCGTTTCATAATGAAGAGTTACTGGCTCGCTGTAACGCCCTTATTCGTCGTGCTGTAGGTAAATCTAACCCACAAATGAACGCCGGCCCGCTAACGATCAATACTCGCAGTCAGCAGGTATCAATTAATGATAACCCAGTAACGCTGACAGCCTACGAATACAAAGTACTCGAATACCTGATGCTCAACCCACAAAAAGTGGTCTCAAAAACTGAATTAACTGAGCATATTTACGATCAGGATTTTGACTTGGACAGCAATGTAATTGAGGTTTTTGTCCTGCGTTTACGCAAAAAGCTCGACCCCAAGGGTACCATCGCACCGATTGAAACGTTGAGGGGACGAGGTTATCGTTTCAACTTGAGCATTGAATAATTTCACACTTTCGCTTAAAAGCCGCCAAATCATCATTTTTGTCGGCATTATACTGCTGGTATTACCCGGGGTTTTTATCTCCATCGAGCAGGCTTTTAAGCAATCACAAATCAAAGCGCTCGAACAACAGTTAGAAGCCAATCTTTACGCCATTATCGGCGAAATTGATTTGGATGCTGAACAAATCAGTGTTTCCAGTGCTTTTTTACCACCCCTTTTTAATCAAGAGGGCTCCGGGACTCAGGCACTAATTGAGCAGAATAAAAAGCTCATCTGGCAATCAGACTCCGCATTAAATACCCAGCCACAAGTTAGCAGCAGAACAAAAACACCGGGACAAGCCCAATTTTTCTTCGACCAGCACTATTGGCACTATACCTTTGCACTATTTTTTGATAACGATTTTGGTACCCGTAATATTGTACTCCACATTCGTCAGCATGAATCGATACTTGATGCCCAAACCGCTCAATTTCGTCAAATAATTGTCGCCTGGTTCTTTGGCATTGCCACTATTTTGATGCTGGCACTGGCTTTTGGTTTATGGTCAACCCTACAACCAATAAGAGAACTTGACCTGCAAATTAAACGGGTAGAACAAGGTCAGGCACCCGCTATTTGTGGCAACTTTCCCATCGAACTGACCCGAGTTAAAGAAGATATCAATTTATTGATTGCCCGTCAGGACAGGCAAAAAAATCGCTACCGCGCCTCTTTAAGTGATCTCACCCATGCATTAAAAACCCCGGTAGCCGTATTAAAGTCCTCAGCGGTGTGCAACGATGCAATGGTCACCGAGCAATTGGACAGGATGACCCACATCATTGAACACCAGCTCAGAAAAGCCTCATCAGGGGGCCAGGACGTGTGGAAAAAGCAAGTGGCTGTAGCACCGATTGGTGAAAAGCTACTGGGCGTCATGGCAAAAATTTACCATGACAAAGCCATTGATTTTAGCCAACAACTAGCCGATGATGCCTATTTTTATGGTGATGAAGCTGATCTAATGGACATTTTAGGTAACCTGATTGATAATGCCTGTAAAGCTTCGAGTCAGGCCGTCAAAGTTACTGCAAAAGCAGGCAAAGCACTGGTATTGATTATCGAGGATGATGGACCCGGCATCGCCTATGAGCTAAGAGAGAAGTTGTTAATTCGCGGCCAGCGACTAGATACGTACGAAGAAGGTCATGGTGTGGGCATGGCAATTGTCAATGATTTAGTTACATCCTACCATGGCACGCTGGAAATTTTGGATTCACCTATGGGTGGGGCCAAATTTATAGTAGACTTTGAACAGTCTTGAGCAGGTAAACAGTCTTGAGCTACAAACCGCCCTAAACGATCCTTAACCAAAAGAAGCCCGATATCGCCATGATAAAACCTTTATCTGTGTTAGCTTTAGTAACACTGAGTATATTCACCCAGCTGGCGGCTGTACAAACTGTTAATGCCGACGAGTTAAGTGACTGTGCACCAAAACGCGATACCTCAGTTCAGTATCTGCGCTGTCTGGATATCAAAATCACCAGCCTTGACAATAACATCACCCTATGGGGCAACAACATTATTTTTAAGCTGGAAAAGAAAGTCAAAGATACGGGTCGAAAAGACACTTTACATTTGTTCAAAAAAACCCAGAAAAGTTTTACCAAATACAAAGAGCATCATTGTCGCTGGCGATACGTGATGCGCCTGCCCGATACCACAGCAGGCGCGGTCATCTATAAGGAATGTATGGTGCAGATGTCTCAAACACGGGTGAGACTATTAAAACAGCTCTCTGGTGAGAATAACCAAACAACCCTTAAAGGGTTTGCGCAATAGCCTGCCAGACCTGAGCCGGGTATTCCATATGACAATGATGTCCACCGGGTACCTGACTTACTGTCAGGTTAGTGTACAACGGGCCGAACAGTTGACGATTTTGACTGATTTGCTTAAAGCCGTTTTCTCCCTCAATCAACAATACCGGGCACTTCACTGAAGTAACAAAGCTGTTAGCCTGTTCAACACTAAAACGCATTGCTGAATGCGTTCGTAATCGCTGATCTGTGCGCCAGATAAATCCTTGACCGCTGGCTTGTAAACCTCGCTTTAACAGTATACTGGCTTCTTTTTGAGAAAAATCAGAGGCTCCAACACGAGCTGCCAGTGCCGATTCAAATGAAGGATGAACGGTTTTGCTGCTATTACCACTATTACTGCCACCTTGCGCAACACGTTGGCGGCTCTGAATAGCCTTACGTAATTGATCGCAGGCCGTTTGTGCGGGGGTGGTCATCATACCGATGGCTTCAATTAAAATTAGCTGGTTTATTTTTTCAGGCAATACTGAGGCAACAACCGTCGCTACCATCCCTCCCATCGAATGCCCAACGATCACCAATTCCTGCCATTCGTTGATACGAATAAGCTCTGCAATATCATAAATCCATTCGACAAAATGATAATTGGCATCAACACTTCGATGATCAGATAAACCGTGACCAGGAAAATCAACCGCAATCACATGGTAGTCACTCAACCACGGAAACAAAGGCTCAAAACTGCCTGCGTTATCAAGCCAGCCATGCAATAACAGCAATACCGGCTTACCAATGTTGTTATTCGTGTACCCGGCAATAGTTAAATGCGGTAATTCGAAGCGTAACTCTGTTACATTTAACCCGTTATCCACCCACATTACTCCTTTGGTTTAATAAATTTCAACGTCATCCGGTCGCTTTCGCCGATTGACAAATACTTATCACGATCAGCCGCTCCCATTGCCAGTGTTGGTGGCAATGCGTAAACACCCCTGGGGTAATTCTTGGTGTCTTGAGGGTTAGCATTGATGCCCGAACGACCGACAAATATGAATCCCGCCGATTCAATGACTTCAATAACATAACTTTCGCCGGTATAGCCTATCTCGGCACTTGAAGAAATATCAGTTAGTTTGTCGGCTTTATGCTCAACAATGCCCAATATACCGCCTGGCTTTAATACATCAAAAGCCGCCTGCATCACATTGCTAAAGGCGCCGGTACCATCCCAATTATGGATATTACGAAAAGTAACAACCATATCCTGACTCTCTGCCTGACCGATTGAGGTATCAACCAGTGGATCAAAAGGGATCTCCAGCACCGAGCCAAAATAATCAGCTTCACTGTTTATCCGATTAGCCAGCTTCTTGCCCAGTTTGGCATGATAATTAACTTTTTTATCCTCGCTGTTAACGATTGTTTTAAAGTTAGCAATGGTCAATTGACCACCATCTTTAAGAAATGGACCTAAAACCTCAGTATACCAACCTTTAATTGGCCATAATTCGGTAACTTTCATATTGTCTTTGATGCCAAAAAAGTCCAGCGTTTGGGCCGGATGGCGAAATTCATTGCGTTGTCGATTACTTTCACTGCGATAAGTATTACTGGCAATTTCATGAAGGTGATGAATATTTTGTGCATCAGCGATGGCCGAGCCGGATAACACACTGAGAATAAGGAGTATAAAACCATTATGCTTAAACATTTGCTGCCTCTGTTATTTATTATGACCGTCAGATTTATTATTATTTTGCTTTTGTCAGTTCACTTTGGTCGTATAGCTAAAAAATCTTGGATTGACAATATAACTGTTTTATTACATTTTGCCACCCCCCTGCTGTTGAATTCGCCTGATTAAGCCGTATTTGGCGTCTGGATCCGATTTTTGATTGTATTTTCTAACTATTTAGTCAATTCTTGAGGCCCTAACAGCGAATTATTAAGGAGCTGGACCCTATATGTACGGCAGAAAACTTGGTTCGATTAAAAAATCCATTGCCAATGCAGATACGTATGCCCAATTCAAGGCATACAGCCTCGCCTATGATCAAGCTTCTGGCAACGACAAGTACAAACACAATGATGAATCTGCAGACTATGACTATAAAATGGTCCGTAAGCGGCTCGACAGGATCAAACAAGCCCGAATGCGTTGTGATGCCAACGACCTGATGTACATTTTGCATGAAGGGATCCACGGTAACCTTGGTAACATTGCCAATCCCAGCTTGTATCAACACACCCAGTTTGGCACCAAAAACTTAATAAATGATTTCCTTAATGAAGTTTGTTTATCGCTTGAGTTGATTTTTCAGGCCCATCCAGCGGACATTAGCTTCCTCGACAAGTTATCTTTTTTTGAAGATACCAGCCATGCTTATGGGCAAAGCTGTCTGATGCTAAGCGGCGGTGCCGGACTCGGTTTCTTTCATTGTGGTGTGGTCAAGGCGCTACTCAGTGCTGACCTGCTACCCAATGTCATTTCAGGCTCAAGTGCTGGTGCGATCATCACCGCAATGATTGGTACCCGCACCGATGAAGAGTTAAAAGAATTACTCAATGCAAAAACCATCTATCATTACTTTCAAAACTGGGGTCAATGGCAAGGTTTTGGTGGCGAAGCAATACTCGACAGCACCAATATTGAAAATGCACTGATTAAATTATTCGATTTAACCACTTTTGAAGAAGCATGGAATAAAACGGGGCGAGAAATTAACATTACTGTTTCACCAGCTGATTTACATCAAAACTCTAGAATGCTAAACAACAGAACCTCACCCAATGCGATTATTACCCAAGCTGTTAGAGCCTCAACTGCAATTCCTTATTTATTCGAACCTATTCAATTAAGAGCCAAAAATGCTCAGAATGAAATAGTACCGTACGTACCTAATAGGAAGTTTGCTGATGGGTCAATTATGGCCGATATGCCCATCGAACGACTCTCCCGGTTATATTCGGTTAATCACAGCATCGTTAGTCAAACCAACCCGCTGGCCGTGCCATTTTTATCCCGTAGTCGCAAGAAAAAATCGGGGTTATTGTCGATGACTGGTCGGCACATTGCCAAAATAGCTAAAGAAAACAGCATCTATGCCTGTGATATGGTTGAAAGTCTTATTCCAAGCCCGACAGGCAAACTGGGCATACATAAAATACGTTCTATTATTGAGCAGCAATATGTTGGTGATATCAATATTCTACCACCACGTAATATCGCCAACTTACGTCACGTTTTGTCCAATCCAACAGAACAAAGCATTACCAAACTGATTGAAAGTGCCGAGCGGGCAACCTGGCCACAATTGGAGATGATCAACAACACCACCAAAATCAGCCGGGCATTTCAACACTACCTAAAACTGTTAAAAACCGAAGAAACCCAACGTCTCAATAATTAGACAAGCCATTAAGGTGGGTCGCTAATTTATAGTGACCCACCTTTTGAACCTTGATAAGCCCTAATGATCCCTCTTGCCACCAACTTTTCAATCACCTGTGTCGCACCACTGCTGATCTGCTGATCCTCAAACTGTGGCAGTTGGACAATTAACGCTTCAACCAAAGTATCAAACACAAGCCCCGGATTTGCTGCCAATATTTGTAGCAACATCGCTGTCACCCCATTAATCAACATAAATTGAACTTCTTGAGCTTCATCCCGGTAAACAATCAAATGTACACTGCCCGGAACTCCCTGTGTGGGCATAAAATCTGTTGATATCTGATGCACAGGGAATGAATAACTTAGCGGCCAGGCGGTCTCTGAGAGCACCATTGGGACCAGCTCAATATCCTCCAGACTAATCCACTGATAATGATGTTTTTCGCGGCGAACCGATACATCCAACTCAACCCATTCATAATGCGCCAGTTCAACCAAAAACGGCAGATCATCATCACTTGCCTGTTTCTCATTAATCAGGTAGTCAACAAACTCCTTGGCAATATCAATAAAATAAGGGCTCTGACAGTCATGTTTTATAAAAAAGTCCCTGACCATCTCTGTCCAGTCATCTTCACTAAACAGCGTTTTAAGCACGGGAAAACCAGATGACACAAAACCATTGATGTTATTAAAAAACAATTCTCGATAAATAGCCAAACGACGATCTTCAATACCTTCAATAGCCGGGTTATTTTGCGGATCTTTAATATGGGCAATAAACTGCTGCTGTATTTGTTGAAAGCTTTTCATATCACGCCCTCCTGCGCCGATTAATGGGCGCACAATTACTGGCGATAGACGGGTTAACAGCCAAATGGCTGTATTGTGCCTGAACGGTCCTGATAAGCTCCACTTCCTCAAGCAAAACGCTCATCGGTGGAATATTAAAATCTCTTTCAAGCAAGGTTGGGAAAACACCATGAAACTCATAAGCTTTATGTAACAAAGCCCATACCGGGTTGATAACATCAGCCCCATGAGTATCAACAATCAAATCAGGAGCTTCCTCATAATGTCCAGCAATATGGCCATAGGCAATCCGTTCAGTGGGCATAGCTTTAAGAAAATCCACCGCATCATAACCATGATTCACCGAATTGACGTAAATATTGTTTATGTCCAGCAACAAGTGGCAATCCGCTTCTTCAAGCACCGCATTAAGGAAATCTACCTCTTTGAGCTGTTGATGTGGGGCGGCATAATAAGAAACATTTTCAATGGCAATTTTTTGTTGCAAAATATCCTGGACTATAGCGATACGCTCAGCAACATAAGCCACCGCTTCTTCAGTAAAGGGAATAGGCATCAAATCATAGAGGTGACCCGAACCACTGCAATAGCTTAAATGCTCCGAATATAAACCAACATTATGGTTGTGATTAAATTTTTTAACCGCTCTTACAAAATCAATATCCAGCGGTGCAGGTCCGCCAATAGACAATGACAAACCATGACAAATAAACGTAAATTGCTCAGTCAACGCCTTAAACTGATCACCGAGCTTACCACCAAGCGGTATCCAGTTCTCTGGTGCCACTTCCATAAACTCCGGTGGCGTTGCTGCTAAGCGTTCAATATCATCCAACATTTCGCGCCTCAAACCCAACCCAGCCCCATTAACCATATTTCCCCCATACGCCTATATCAAAAATTGCCAATCAGTATAAACCATGGCCTATAAAAAAAGGCCGCAAAGCGACCTTTTTTAAAACTATCAAGTAATGATGCTGTTCAGATTATTTAGAACCACCACATTTGCCTTCGCCACATTTGCCTTCAGCTTTTTTGCTGTCAGATTTTTTAGCTTTGTCGCCGCCGCATTTGCCTTCGCCACATTTACCTTCAGCTTTTTTGCTGTCAGATTTTTTAGCTTTGTCGCCGCCGCATTTGCCTTCGCCACATTTACCTTCAGCTTTTTTGCTGTCAGATTTTTTAGCTTTGTCGCCGCCGCATTTGCCTTCGCCACATTTACCTTCAGCTTTTTTGCTGTCAGATTTCTTGGCTTTGTCACCGCCGCATTTGCCTTCTCCACATTTGCCTTCTCCGGCACTTAACTGATAACCAGCAACCAGGTCAGCAGTTTCAAACGGATTAGCCTGTGCGCTTATCGGTGTCATAGCTACAGCTGTAACCATCAGTGAACCTAAAGCCAATGCTGCGTTTGATTTGGTAAATGTCTTCATTATAAATCCCTCGGACAAAAATATTTATAGAAAAATAAGGTGTTAATTAAAGTTTAAGTTAAAGTTAAAAATCAGTTATTTTCGATTACGCTTTGACGTCACATACTTAAGTTAAAAGACCCAGACCCATAGTAAATCATTTCATGTGTGACTGATTTTTTTAGCTGGTTCTATGATCTAACTTACACGACATAATTTCAACTTATTGAGTTATACGGCTAAGCTATTGAAACTGTTTAATAATAACTTTCAGTTTAAGACGTAGATATAATAAACCACAACGCCCAAAAAAAATACCATAAGATCTCCTCTGCCGCCACTTTAGCCTCAAACAAGTATTAAAAATAATGCAGGATGGGACAAACCCGCTATAATTTATGAATGTCTATTAAACAGGTTAATAATCAATGATAGATTCATTTTTAAATGCTTCATTTCGGGATGATATGACAGGGTTATACAGTGAAGCCTATTTCATGGAAATTTTTTACCGGGAGTGGCACCGTGTTATTCGCGAGAACCTTGGACTTTCGTTATTAATAGTCAAGCCTAATATTAATATCGTTGCACCAGATGGCCTTAAGGAATACATATCCTTAGCCCATATATTGGATCAAAGTACCATGAGAATGACAGACATTGTATCCAGATACAATAAAACCGACTTTGTTATCGGTTTATTTGATTTAAACTCTCAGGGCACAGCCATCGTTGTGCAAAGAATAATGTCTGCGATACAAAAAGCCAATGGCCAGCTCAATCAATTACAAAAAGCATTTATCGGTGGATACAGCGTTTCCCCGAATAGTCAAATTGACATAAATAGCTTGTTTGAAGAGGTATCGGCACTTGAGTCATCATCACAAACGATCAGGCAAAGTAGCACAACAGCAAACATCAGTGATCGGGTAAGTTGCCAACTATGTCAATACAGCCATTAGTCTTATATACCAATGATAATAAACCGCTGACAAGCTTTGAATCGCCGAGCAAATAAATAAAAAGAGACGCAATTGCGTCTCTTTTTTGTTATTAAACCATAAGCTTTGATAACAACCTTATAAGGTCACGCCATTACGCTTGGCTTTATCTTTGATATACTGTTTCCAACTCTTAGCCTGTTTCTTAGCACTTGTGATCTTCTCAGCATCCAGGAGCGTGGCATAAGCCTGCTTGTATTTACCCTGATAAAAGTAGGCTTGCATCAAAGTCAAAGTGACCGGCCCTTTTTTATCAACACCAATATCAAGCGCCTTCTTAAGCGCTGTCACTGACTGAGCATACTTATCAGCCTGAAACAACATTTCACCCTGGCGACGATACAGTTTAGCATCATTCTCAAACGCCGCAGCTTCACCAAAGTACTTAGCTGCCTTGACCATTTCCTTAGCTGCTAACCAATAGTTGGCCAGTCGCTTGGTAGTTTGCTCATTACGCTTCATAACACCTAACTTAATGTACTTCTCCTGTATGATAGCCGCTTTATGCGGCACCTCAAGTTGAGAGTACATTTGAGCCAGCGTTTTAAACTCATTCGCTTTGTCAAGATAACCTTGCTTATAAGCCATTTCCATGGTTGACAATGCCTTTTTATAGTCTTCGACTAATACATAAAACATGCCTAGTTGGCTCCAGTAACGCTTCTCCTCAGGGAAAAGACGTACCAGGGTTTCACCCATCTTAACGGTATTCTTATAGTCTTTACGTTCAAAATAAGAAGCCAGTTTTAAGATATAAGGCGTAACCTCCAGCTTTTCAGCCAACGCAATAGATTTATCAGAAGGTTCAATTACTTTATCAAGCTGTTTGAGTTCGTAATAACCATTGGCAATACGAATATACACTTTGGCATCTTGTTCACCGGTGAAACTCATCCACTCTTGATATTTGTCAATGCCATTTTGATATTGCTTTTCCATCATATAAAGCTGAGCAAGTAACCGAAGTACATCGCCCTGTTCTTTATAGTTAAGCGCATCATCTTGCACAGCCAAGTTAAGAAATTTAATCGCCTCAGAACTTTTGCCTTCTATCGTCGCGTAAATATTTCCGATAAATTTGTTTAAAAACGCTTTATCGTAAGACTTACTACTACTGATATCCAGCAAAGTTTCCAAAGCACCATTAACATCTTCCTGACCGTAAAGTTCAAAGGCTTTTTGCACCTTTTTACCCACACTTGGTGATGGTATTCTAGTCTTGGCTTCTTTGCGCTTTTCAATTTCCTCAGGCGTTAATGCACTGGCTGACGCGCTGTAAATTAACGGACCAAGTAAGCAAGTGAAAAAAGCAAGTGCTGACAAATATTGTTTAAAGCTCTGCATTCACTTACCCCTCGTCCTGTTCCATTGAAAAATCAAGTTGGACAGTCAGCCCGGTTTGTCTCACCGGTTTGCCGTCAACAATTTTGGCTTTGTACTTCCAACGTTTCAATGCACGCTTCGCTTCACGATTAAAAACTCGCTTAGGCTCCGCTTCAATAACCACAACATCTTCAACACCACCAACTACATTGATGCTAAAAGATAGCTTAACCCATCCCTCAGTACCACTACGTTGCGCTGTCATCGGATATTTAGGTTCAATTCGCACGATAGGTGTAGCATCACCATCACGGCCTATACCGGAACCTGGACCAGTTAACGACATAGAGCCGTTACCGACATCCACAGACGGAATGTTAAACTGCAGCGAAGACGAGTCTAAATCTGCATTATCCGGCTCTGGTTCAGGTACCTTTGGCGGAGCCTTAGGTGGTGGTGGCGGCGGTGGTGGAACCCGTCGCTTAGTTTGTACATTAGACTTAGGCGGTGCCGTAAGTAATTCGACCCTTATTTCTTCTTTTACATCTGCGTTACGATTTTCACCGCCGGAGATCAAAAGTGCCATAAAGTAAAACAAGCCGAAACTTACTGACGAACCAATTACGATTGACAGTAATAAACGGATCATATTATTTATCCTTTGCGGCTATAGATATTCTTAAGTCTTCATTCGCTGCCTTGATTGCATCCATGACTTTAACTACTACGCCATGTTTTGCTTCTTTGTCAGCCTGAATAACAATAACTTCAGTCGGTGTTTCTGCCAACATTCTTTCGATATTAGCAGCAACCCTTTCAACATCTACCACACGCTTGTCCATCCAGATCTCCCCAGTGTCCCTTATGGCAATAAAGATGTTAGCTTTATTAGTTTTTGTTGCTTTAGCAGCTTTCGGTTTTTGAACCTCGATACCCGCTTCCTTCAAGAAGGAGGTAGATACGATAAAGAATATCAACATGATAAATACGATGTCGAGCATCGGTGTCATGTCAATAGCTGCTTCTTCTTCTTCACGATTACGTTTACGAGCCATACTATTTTCTCTCTAATGATGTGGCAGACTATCGACTAAAGCTTCTTTAGCCATCTTAACTCTAGCTTCAATACGAGAGCTGAAGAACACTCCGGATATCGCAGCAACCATTCCCGCCATTGTCGGGATTGTTGCCATCGATATACCTTCGGCCATTAGTCTCGGATTACCTGTGCCCTGGTTACCCATGGTCTCGAACACCGAAATCATTCCGGTCACAGTACCAAGTAAACCAACCAGCGGACACATTGCCACCAACGTTTTAATAATGATCATACGAGCATCGAGCTTTTCTGAAGCTTCAGAAATCCATCCGTCACGAATTCTATGTGCATACCACGATGTTGTATCGGTGCGAGCATCCCAATCAGCAATAATCTTATTGCGGATCACTGGAAACGTCGCGACCAAAAACATGTAGCGCTCTAACATCATTATCCACATAACGACGAGCACCAGGGCGACGATATACAAAACATCACCACCGGTTGCAACAAAATCCCTGACAGATTCCCATACCTCTATCAGGAATAACATTAGGCGTTCTCCTTCTCCGAATGCGCAGCGATGATACCAGCACTCTGTAAGTCAAGAATATTAGTTACAGACTTAGCCTGACCAGCAACCAAAGAGTGAACAAAAATCAAAGGTAATGCAGCAATCAGACCCTGAGCGGTTGTAACCAGCGCCATTGAGATTGAACCGGCCATGATTTTTGGGTCGCCAGTACCAAACAATGTGATTTGTTGGAAGGTGTTGATCATACCAACAACCGTACCCAACAGACCCAATAGCGGAGCGATGGCAGCAAGAATCTTGATTACCGTGATACCGCGGTCAATTGAAGGCAGTTCACGCAAGATAGCTTCGTCAAGTTTTAACTCAAGGTTCTCAACATCAGCCTCTTTATTAGCATGGTAAACCTTAAGGATACGACCCAGTGGGTTGTTGCCAGGGTTAGCCGTATTTTTAAGTTGACCTCTCATCTGAATTTGCATCAGTGTCAGACCAAGTACGCGGAATAAGAAGATAGACATACCAAGCACCAATACGCCGGTAATAATGTAACCAACCAGTCCACCAGCTTCATAACGATCTTGCAAGGTAGCTTTTTGCGTGTTCAAACGTAACAGGCTACCTTTTGAAGGGTCAATATACAAGGGGACATAACTGCCGCTAGAGGCTTTATTGAAGCTTGATACTGAAGCCAGGAAGTGACCTTCAGCAGGACGACCCAAAGGCTGTACTTGCAACGTATCAATGTTGTAAATCAAATACTGATTAGGTCCCATCAAGTTGAAAGTACCAACACGAGTGAGCTGTTGAACACTAGTTTCACCATCAAGCGATACAATTTCAGTTTCGAATTTAGCAACCTTACCTGACTCAGTCATTTCAGTTTGCAAAGCAATCCACAATTCTTCCAATTCGCGAATGGTTGGCAACTCTTTGGCTTCTGCTAGTTTAAATAGCACATCTTCACGACCAGGGAACTGCGCACTAATAATTGAACCTGTAATGGTACCAATAGTTTCATTAGCTTGACGACGAACAACCCCGAAAATTTCACCCAAGTCACCTTTAGCGTTATCCAGTTCGATAGCTTTTTTAGTTAAAGTTGTTTCGTTTTGAGAAAACTGCTTACTCAAACGTTCACCACGGGCTTTTTCTGCTTTAAGATCTTTTTCAGCTTTAGTCAGTAATGCCTGTTTGTCTGCTCTGCCTGCGGTAAATTCGGCTTCGCGCTGTTTATTAATTTTACCGTCTGAAATACGGTCTTTTTTCACTTGTTCAAGCAACTGATCCAGTTTGCCATCTGCTGCTTGTAGTGTAAAGGAGCTTGCCGATAATGCGAATGTCGCAATAACAGCTAAACTCTTGATTAGTTTTTTCATTATTGTTTACTCCGCTGCAAAAATCGGTAATTTAACTAGCTCAGGTGCTGATTGTCCACGTGCTACACGAATAGCCCGGGATACAGAGCGAAGATAGCTTTCATCCAGCTTCTTCCAGTCACCAGCATTATTATCCCAAACCCAGGCATTTTTCATGTCAAGTGAAAGTGCCAGATAAGCAATACGGCCAAACTGAACAAAATCAACAGTACGCTCACGTCCATCAACATTCAAAGCGCCCTGCCATGCCTGAGTCAAAGAACCATAATCCTTTTCGATCTGGTAAGCTTCAAGCACCTGGCGATAACGTTCAGACACAGTGATGTCTGCACGGCTCATATTTTCGCGGAGTGTTGCAACACGAGCTAAACGCTCGTCTCGTTTAATAGGAATGTCGGCCTTAACAAAGGCTTCCAAGGTATCAATCATCTTAAACATCAAAGGAACAACGTTCTTTTTGGTGTTTTCGATTTCCTGGATTTGACCGTTTAATGAATCGATATCCGCTTGCTGACTTCTTACCAGACCAGCAACGTAATCGTTATAAACTTTAAGGTTTTCGGTTTCGTCAACAACGCCGCGATATTCCCCAACTAATATCTGACCTTGCTCGTAGGTGTTGTTTATTTTTTCCTGTGACTTTGCGCCAGCTTTGTGAATTTTACTTTCCACTTTATGAAGTTCTTCAAGTGGCTCGGCAACAGCGTTGCTTCCCACAAATGCTAAAGCGCCAACCATTGCTGATGCTATTAGACTCTTTCTGATTCTCACAGACATAATTCCCAACCATTTATGTTGTAATAAATAAGCCTCTTTATACGGATATTGTGTACTCAAATAACCGTATAAAGAGATTGATAAATGCATTCACATTTTTAAAGAGGGTTTGTCACCTAAGGCGACAAAATCTCCCAAATCTTCTATGAATTAAAATTGTTTGTCAACCAATCAAGCTGGTCGACCTCAGGTTCAGTCATCTATTTGCGATAACATGACGACTTAATAAGGTGAATGCCCCGGTATACTACCAGTTTATCTGCCTGTCACGCTATAAAATCCACACTTCAAGCAAAAAAACTTAGAAATTTCATCCTAAAAAACCCCACATTACCGACTCAATTCAGCCAGTAATGATTCTCCCAAATCAATATTCCTTGCCGAACCTTCAAGTGCTTTGTTGGTATCAGCTACCAGCGCTTCCATCGTTTTAACAATTTCTTCCGAGTAACTGAGTTGATCACGCACTTGATCAATCATTTGTTCAACCGAATGAGAGCTGTTTTTCGCTAACCCCGCCAAAGACCCCAAATGCGTGGAAGTTTCATCGGCCATGCTGACACTGGAATCAATTAATTCCTGCACTTCTTTTTGCTTTTTGATAATCGAACTCGACACATCCATTATCTTCTTCATCTCGGTCTGAATTTGATCAGCAGAGCTGTTAGCGGTGTTAGCGAGTGAGCGAACCTCATCGGCAACCACAGCAAACCCTCGACCATGCTCACCCGCACGAGCAGCTTCAATAGCCGCATTAAGCGCCAGCAAGTTGGTTTGTTCTGCAATGCCTTTAATCGATTCAACTAAATGATCGATATTTTTACTATTTTCGTCAAGGTTAGCCAGCAATGCGGTAAATTCGTTGATAAACTGAGCTGAGCTGCGAATATTAGCCACCAACTTATCAAGCTCTTCGATACAATCTTCTGTTGTACTTGACGTTTCCGATGCGGATTCGAAGGAGCTTTGCGAAAGCCCTTCTACCGAGCGGGACTGCTCTATGAAGTTTTTAACCAGCTCGTAACTATTTTGAATTGATTCAAGACGTTGTCTTGTAGCACCGTTAACATCCCTGGCCGTTCTCGTCATTTCAGCGGCAATATTTTTACTATTTCCCGCTAAAACTTGTTTATACAACGCGGCTTTGTCTTTAAGTTCGCTCAACTCTTTTTGGTCGATTAAGATTTGTCCCTCTGGAATGCGACTTTCACCCAGTCCGAAAAATTTTAACATATTCTAAGCCCTTAATTATTAGGATTTTTTATTCTATTGGTTTCAGTACTAACACTTGCATAAGTTGAAACCAGATACGGAACGCAAAACGTCAGAACAATTTTCAACATTTCATTCACATCAAGTCCTTCTTTATACAGTAAATCAGCGTGATTAATAACAGTCAAAATAGTACCCACTATTAGCTCAACCCTGAGCGACCGCAAAACTACCTCCCGACGGATCGCGATAAGCAACCATTGTTTTTTCATTTCTAGCCTATTCCATTAACCCGATTATCTGTGTAAAACCCTATAGACAATTAGATATATCCTAGACTAAATATGCCCTGTGTAAAAGAATTTAGTTTGATAATTTCACCGGCTCAAAAGCACCTCCTCAAGATATAATCTGTTACTGATTTATTATTATTGCCAGCTCAACCAAACCAGATCATGATAAAAAGTACAACGGCGGAAAAACCTGCAAAAAACATCACAATAAAAACAATCAAATCCAATAGGGTGTAGTTCCTTTGGTTCGACGAGTTGAGTAAAAAAGATCGTTGAATTTCAGACGCTTAAAAATATTTTAGGACATTAAGGAGGAGAAAGAAAGGCCAGTTTGTGGTATTTATTAAGCGACGAAACAAGATAAACAAAGAAAAATGCCTCTCTAATGAACGTAGCTTACATAAATTCGCCTGATCTTTCATTCTTTTCTAATGCCAAAGAACAACTTGGCCAGATGATCACCCAATTGGAGTCGCCGCATTATTCTAAGTGCGAACAGGGTGAAATTGAGCAGTACATCACAAAAGAAGGCGATGAAATACTAAGACCAGAGATCTTGATTTGAGCGAAATGGCGTTGACACCATTTCAATTATTTGGCAGATGAAGCCAATTCATAGACTAACCGCAGATCGCTGCCCGGGTAATTCATCTGGGCCTCATTGAGTGTTTCGAACAACCTTGCTATCGCTTGATCTCCCGCTGGACGCGAAGTGCCATGCACCCTTATCTTGAGTTCTTTTTTAACTTCGTCCGGTAAAATATCCGCTTCTGTCACAAACAACGTCTGTAGTCATTGCCGTGCCATCGGTAACGTCAGTGTTGGTGATGTCATTAGACACGCCTGCGCCGTTTCGGCCCGGTAAGCTATCATGTTGATCGTCTCTATCAAGCGCTTTTTCCCTGGCAGCCATTTGTCAAACTTGTCCTCCTCAGCCAAGTCGTTGAAAATAACGTGTTTAGGCGTTTCCTTTAAGGCTGCTTTTAGCTGTGTCAACTCATATTCAAATGGCTCTAAGTAACGAGGCATAAATCATCATACATTGTCGCTTGTTTTTCAACCATTCGTCATATTC
>JBLHHD010000009.1:0-18546 GCA_047614605.1 Alteromonadaceae bacterium | reverse complement strand
CAAACCATTAGCCTCATGTTTGGTAATCAATCTTGCCGAACAGACATTAGCCAAAATCATGCACTCTTCAATCAACTTATGAGCATCATTTCGAACCACTGGCACTATCCGGTCGATTTTACGCTGCTGATTAAATAAAAAACGTGTTTCTACGGTTTCAAACTCAATCGCACCGCGACTTTGGCGGGCATTTTGTAACGCCCCAAATAAATCATGCAAAGCCTCAAGGTGAGGGACCAACGGCTCGTGTAACTGCCTGAGAGTCTCATCGCCATCAAGAATAGCGGCCACCTGAGTGTAGGTGAAACGACAAGATGAGTTCATCACCGCTTCATAGAATTTGTAACCCGAGAGTTTACCTTTTTGGCTAACCGTCATTTCGCAAACCAGACACAAACGGTCCACTTTAGGCTTTAGTGAGCATAACCCGTTGGACAAGACTTCTGGCAACATCGGAATAACGTTTTCGGGGAAGTAAACTGAGTTACCCCGATTAATGGCTTCCATATCCAAAGGTGAACCTTTATTCACATAGGAGCTGACATCAGCAATTGCTACCCATAAACGCCAACCGCCAGATGACTTACTTTCACAATAAACCGCATCATCAAAATCTCTGGCATCTTCTCCGTCGATGGTGACCAACGGTAAAGCAGTCAAATCTATTCGGTTATTTTTAGCTGACGCAGGCACTTCTTCACTTAAATCGGCGATTTGTTCGGTGACCTCTTGCGGCCAAACATGAGGAATATCATGATTACGCAGCGCAACTTGAATCTCCATCCCCGGAGCCATATGCTCTCCAAGCACCTCACTAATACGGCCCATGGCATTCATGCGATGAGAGGGGCGCTGGGTCACTTCAATAGCAACAACCTGATTGAGCCTCGCACCGCTTTCTTCACCAGGGACAACTAAAATATCCTGACCAATGCGGGCATCCTCTGGTACAACAATCCCCATGCCCTCTTCAATAAAGTAACGACCAACAACTAATTCACTGCGTGACTGCAATACTCTGACCAGCGAGGCTTCAGGTTTGTTTTTAAAACCTTTTTTATGCGATTTTGCCAAAATGTGATCGCCATGGATCAGACTTTTCATCTGATGTGCCGGGATATACCAATCGTCACCGCCATCATCCAGAGTCAAGAAGCCAAAGCCATCTCGATGACCGACCACCGTGCCTTTAACCAGCGCCATCTTGTCTGGCAGTGCATAGCGTTTAGCCCGGGTAAAAATGATCTGTCCTTCTCTCTCCATAGCTCTGAGACGTCGCTTGAGGCCAATGCACAAATCATCGTCAACCAAACTAAAAGTAGTGAGTAACTCTTTAAAGGCGACTGGAATAGCCAATTTAGTCAAGTGGGCGAGAATAAACTCCCGGCTAGGTACCGGATTTTCGTATTTTTCTTTTTCTCGTTGATAGAAAGGGTCGTTAATAGTCATTCAATAATACTACTACGCTTAGGATGCGCAGAGTATAAATGAATTTGTATCATCAAGCAGATTTATTTTTAATGCCCCCAGTTGCCTAAATAAAGTACAAACAGCCGTTCGATAAGCTAAAATCCCAGCAAAAAATAACGATTAATAAACAAACCAGTGTCCTTACCTCTGTCGACCGGAGCCATCAAGTTATGATCCAAAAGCCCCATGAAATCTTAATTGTCGATGATGAAAAGTCGATCAATAATATGATCCAACAGACTTTAGCCGATTTCAATATACCACGCATGTCGGGTCTCGAACTGTGTAGCAAGGTACGCAATGAACTGCAGTTTAAACACTTGCCATTATTTTAATTACCAAAAGTCACGATAGCTCAACGGTCGAAACTGTATTCAAAACAGGTCCTACCGACTTTATTACCAAACCCATTAATAGTCTTGAACTACACGCCCGGGTAATACGAATACTTGAACAACGTGATATTGAAAAAAGCCTCTATATTGCCCAAGCAACTGCCGTGCGGGCCAACAAACAAAAATCACGATTTTTGGCGGTGGTCAGCCACGAATTAAAAAAACCACTAACCGCAATTTGCGGCTTTTCACATCTATTGGCCCGCAGCAAGCTAAACCCCAGAGAAAGTCATAACAAAACGGTTAATATCCAATCGACTCAACCCGCTAAATTAATTACCAATTAATTGTCCACACACCTCCCTCAGTTTGAGAAAAAAGCGCTCACCGTCCATCATAACATCAGCCCGTTGGTCACTTTGCAAAGCGATCAGTCCATGCTCTCAACCCTGCTTTCAAACTTGTTGTCGAACGCCGTTAAATACAACAAACAGGGGGAGTATTGATATTGATTGCACTATCCCTAAAGCGGGCAACGAGCTTAGCATCAGCGATTCAGGTATTGGCATGGGCAAGGATAACATCGACACCATATTTGAACCTTTCAGTCGTTTTGAGCGGTCCATCGAGGGTCACGGTCTGGGGATGTCCATTTGCAAGCGTATTATTGATTTACTGGATATTGAGGTCAACATCACCAGTGACATTGAAGTGGGCACTCGTATTGGGCTGTTTTTTGCGTCTCTTCACAAAGCCCATCGCACCAAAGTCCACAATCGCAGACCTGAGCTCTAAACCGTAACCCCTACCCAGATTAAGCAGCACTAACCCCGTTGAGGTTTTTTTGCTCGGGTAACGACTTTGGCTGGCATCAGCTTAGCTAATTGAGCAAGAAGTTTGGCCGCTTCCTTGTGAGTTTTCTTATCAGCAATAATCGTATGATGTAACCAGCGATAGGCATCCTCATAATCATAAGGGCTGCCGTTTCCTTGCAGAAAAATCCGCACCAAGCGAATTTTGGCCGGTAAACTGCCCATTGATGCCGCTTCTCTGAGATAAATAATCGCCTGATGAACATCAGCCTGAACAAAATGACCGATATGGTAATAACGCCCCAATTGCTCAAGGCCCTGAGGTAAACCTTGGTCAGCTGCCAGACGCATAAAATACATGCCCCGCTCAACATTTTTATCCACACACACCGCATAAGCGAGCATATCGCCATACAAAAACTGATACGCAGGGATTTTCAGCACCGTCGCCCGGGCTTCAATATCCTGCAATAACTGGCAATCATCGGCTTTAACCCGTTGCAGGTGTTTATTATGCTTAATTAAATCAAGCAATAAATCCTGAGAGTAAATCTGAATCGCTTCAAGTTGCTCAGCATGAGCACTTTTGACATCGACAAACCCCACTCCCAGTGACCACACCAACAATAAGCTTGTTGTTAAGCGGCTAAAAACAGCGGATTGTTTTAACCTTTGAATTTGTATCTGTAAACTCACAATAAAACCTGCTTGGCGAAACTTTGACTGTCAAATTACATTCAATAATCACGCCATTATCTTATCGGCAACGCCCAGAACTGTAAATTATCGGCGATCCCGGGATCAATAAACGTTTTTTGCCGCCCACGGCCCTTTACTAAAATCGACCTGATTCAGAGGTGAGCCTTGCTTAAGACTCAGTGGAGCCCGGTTTTGACTGAAACAGCGATTATTATCAAGGTAAAACAATCCTTCTCTTAACAACGGATCTTCAATATTGCCCCAGTCGGCGACAACTTGATCCTGTGCAAAACACTCAGCGGTGATGCCATTGAAATAACCACCAGCGCCAACCCCGTTCACCGTTTCAAAGTTAATCGCAAACACCATATCATCACAAATCTGAGCGGTATTCATACCCACCGGTTTGCCACAGCTAGTTTCACCCACAGTAACCACATCAATAAACGGCGACAGGGCATTGATCACCAATTCGCTGGCCGAGCACGTAGATGGACTCATTAATACCACTACCCGGTCAAGATTCAACCGGTCAACCCCGGCCCCCAGTGCAAACGCCAGTGACGAATTTCTGTCACTGTGCTTGTCATTATGGATAAAACTGGTAAATATTTGGTCAGCCACGTTATTACCGCCAATTTGGCTGCTCAATTGATTGGCGATATTAACAAAACCGCCGCCGTTATAACGTAAATCAAGGATTAACTCCTGGGCACCAGCAGTACTAAACTGGCTGAATGCCGCATTCAGATCCGCTGCTGAGCGGGCAATAAACTGATCAAAAACCAGATAAGCGACCGCTTTATCCAGTGTCTGGATCATTTGACTGGCAAGCACGGTATTGGTATCAACAATCGACTTAATATAATCATTGCTAAAACTCTCACCGACCGCTCTGGTAACCGTCATATTAACCGCATTACCCACCACACCGGCACCAAAAATACTTGTCCATGTTGTAGCTCCAGCCTTCACATTACTGATAAGTACCGGGGTACCAACACCGTTAATGGCAGTGATTTTGTCACCCCGTTTTAATCCCGCATCAAATGCCGCCCCATTATCATAGACATAACGAATTTCAAGACTTTGTTCGTCATCAGCCACTCGCTGTGAAAACCCCATACCAACAAAGTTAGCATCATTAAAAATGGCATCAAACTGGTCAACACTGATAATAAAACTGAATCGGTCTTGTGGTGCTTTGGCCGCATTGAGCAACTCGCTGGGGCTGGCAAAACTGGCAGGGTCCAAATCCGCTGGAATATCCTGATACCAGTAATATTCGTCTTGCAGGTAACCCAGCAGTGCCTGGTTTTCTGAGGCCACTGTGCATTGCCCTGATGGTACCGGCACATTAGCCGCAGGAGCACCGACAGTGGAGCCACCGCCGCCACACCCGGCCAACAAACACAAACTAAAAGACAAAAGTTGGGTGATCGATTTTTTCATTGGACTACCTTTTTGATAATGTTTGTCGATAATTCTTACTCAATAAACGCTTATTTCTCCTAAACGCCCATTGACCTATTTACTTACTCACCAGCGCACTGCTCACAAGTTTCTATAAATGCCATGGTGGCATTTCTGGCCAGCGCAAACTGATCATTTTTCACATACCCTTCAATATTGGCGGCCTGCTCGGTTAAATTTGGATAACCCATGCTACCAGCACTGCCTTTAACCATATGAGCATGGTGCTTGAGGCCATTCCAGTTCTGAGATTTAACATACTGACTGAAGTTGGCGATAAGCTCTGGTAAACCAGCTTTAAAGTTGTCTTTAAGCTGCTGCACCTGAGTATCATTGTGTAAGTCGGCAACCAGTTTGTCAATTGATTGAGCCATTACAGTGGTTTCATTTAAATGACGGCTAATGGTTTCAAAAAAGCTTTTTTGCTGAATCGGTTTAGCCAGTGTATCATCAAAACCAGAGCTCAAATAACCATCAATATCTTCTTTCATAATATTAGCGGTCAGCGCCACAATAGGGCTATCAAAACCGGTTTGACGTAACAATTCTACCGCCTCACAACCGCCCATTTCTGGCATCTGAATGTCCATTAAAATCAAATCAAAATCTTCGACCATCGCCGCTTCAACGGCTTTTTTACCATTATCAACGGTATGGAAACTAACCCCAAAGCGACGCAACAATAATTCAATCAAATACTGATTGTCAGCGTTATCTTCAGCCACCAATACATGGGCATGTTCATAATTATTCAGTTGCGCATCGTGATTAGGCTGAGGGGTCATCGTAAATGGCAAGTTGTCCACCAGATTAACCAAACTCATATCAGTAGGCACAAACACATCAAATCGACTGCCCAAGCCCTTGATACTTTCGACAAAAATACGCCCACGCATCAGTTGGGTTAATTTTTTCGAGATCACCAGCCCCAAGCCGCTACCACCGAATTTACGGGTGATGCTTGAATCGGCCTGAACAAAAGGCTGGAATAAACGGCTTAACTCTTGCTCAGACATACCGATGCCACTGTCTTGAATAGAAAACAAAATCTCATTGGCAATCTCACAAAAAGCTACCGTTAGAATCACCTCACCTTGACGAGTAAACTTAACTGCATTGCTGCACAGATTAAGTAGTACCTGGCGCAAACGAATCAAATCACCATTAAATATTTGTGGCAGCGGATATTCGTAACGTATAGCAAAATGCAGCGACCGCTCCCGGGCCAGTGCCGTATTAAGCCCTTCAATATCAGCCAGCAGCTCAAACAGGTTAATCGGTTTATGTTCGAGTTCAAGTTTGTCCGCTTCAATTTTCGACAAATCAAGGATCTCATTGATCAAATGCAACAGGTGCTGACCACTGCGTAATACCCGCTGTAAATAATCCTGCTGGTCGGTATCATCATATTGGGGTTTTAAAGCTTGTTCGGTAAAGCCAATAATTGCCGTTAATGGGGTTCTGATCTCATGACTCATATTGGCCAAAAAAGTACTTTTTAGTTCGTTGGC
Organism: Alteromonadaceae bacterium; assembly: GCA_047614605.1. Classification (GTDB taxonomy): domain Bacteria; phylum Pseudomonadota; class Gammaproteobacteria; order Enterobacterales; family Alteromonadaceae; genus JABSOG01. The sequence goes on along the minus strand of JBLHHD010000009.1, from coordinate 12,246 downwards.
CTGCTCAGCAATACTTCTGGCGTCATCCAGTGCTTTATTGGAGTTTTCGAGTTCAAGGTTGGCATCTTTAAGTGCTTTGGTACGGGCCATGATCTTGTCTTCAAGGTGTAATTTGTTTTCCATTTCCCGCTCACGATAAACTTTGAGTTGCCTGACCATGACATTAAACGATGAATATAACTGACCAATTTCATCATTGGGCTGACCGTCCAAACGGACATCCAAATTACCTTTGCCTACCGCCTGCTTAGCCATTGTCAGCTGGGCTATCGGTTGTAAAACCAGGGTTTTTAAAAAATAATAAAGCAAAAATGGCACCATGATCATCACCACCACGGTAGTAATGACAGACACCAGACCAAGGTATTGATGAGCAGCTACCAACTCATTTTTATTTATACCTAAAAACAATAAATAGCCATTGGATAATTGTGCCCCCTGGTAATGCATTTGGGCATAACCTTCATTAACAATAGCCAATGCTTCGGTATCAACGGTGGTGTTGATGCTGCTAAATAGAGTCGCCGATAAAGGGGTACCCTCCAGATAAGATTGAGCAGAAAACAAGATGGTGCCGTGAGCATTGGTAATAAAAGTCTTACCACTTTCACCCAGGCTGTGATTGACGACATCAATAATTGCCGAGGGGCGTACGGTCAACAGTAAATAACCTGCCAACTTGAACGTTGCTTGAGTGGTGGGGTTTTTGTGATGAATTTTTCTCGCCGACAATAACGCCACCTCGTCATTATCCGGGTTATTGATCAACAAGAGCCTCTGCACATCGGTCATATTTTTGATCAGGGTAAAATAGTCGGTCTGATATTCATTTTCTTTAAGGTTGGCTGAATTATTGGTGGTGAAACGAATTTCCTCCTTGCCAAGTGGGTTTAATAGCCTGATCTCATAAATATCCGGGTAAGAAGAGGCATACTGAAAAAACAACGCCAGCAATGAGTGCTCTATCAGGTTTTTGTCACCTGTGGCGGGAGACTTGAGGTATTGGCCTATCAAATCAGATTTAGCCAACAGCGCATGAGTCGATTCGATGGTTTTGTAAAAACCCTCTATCTGTTGTTTATTTGTTGCCAGATGGCTGTTAACTCGTGATTTGGCTTGTTGCTCAGTATTACTTTGCGAACTGATATAAGAAAAACCACCCAGCAACAATAACGGTAGGATCACCAACGGCAACATATACAACAGTATTTTTTGACTAATTTTCATCGATTTAGACTAACCTTGGTGTCCCATTGCATTCGCTTACTTCCATTAACCGAAATGAAATTTGTCGACTCACTATATAATAGATTAGTCGAAGATGCCTGTGTTGTGGGGAAAATGATCAGGGTGGGTCAGGTTATGGTGATCAATCTACTGTAGCCCAGCCTCGTAATGCAATAAACACCAGGCAATGATGGGTTAAGGCTGATACTTTGCCTAACCCATCATTGTTACTCATTTAACGTAAATACGTGGCAGCCAACATAGCTACCGACGACGCGGTAGGTTTACCATGTTGCCAGTCGCCACCTTCAACGCCAGAGCCTGCGATATCAATATGCACATAAGGCAAAGGCAATTTACTATCACAACCGTGCGCGGCCAGACCTGAGGAAATTGCCAGAAAAGCCATCGGAAACTGATGACCGCGAGCGGTAACCGCAGAAGCCGCATTGTTACATGACATCACATCATCAGCTGCTGTGCGTGGTGCGATAAACGAATAATCTTCTCGTCTTGAGCGAGAGATCTCCGCCGGATCGCCCCATACATCCCCACAATCAGCCATTTTTTGTGACAATCCATCTCGTCTAGCTGGTAAGTTCTCAACCAACGCCGTATATGGCCCAACTGATCGTGCTGCATGACCCGTCAATGTTGCGATTGACATCAGTTCAGGGTTTACCTCATCCAACGCATCCTCGCGCAAATGAGACAACAAATCTCCCAACACTAAACGCCCTTCAGCATCCGTATTACCTATACGCACCCGTACGCCATGATGACTAGTAATGATCTCATCAGGCACAAAAGCATCACTGCCAATACTGTTACGCACCGCACCGATTTCGGCGATCACTTTGATCCCTTGTGGTTTAAGTTTCGCCAGCATCTGCATAAACCCGGCTACTGCTGCCCCACCCCCTTTATCCCTGCTCATTCCGGCCATATGACCGCCTACTTTCAAGTCAGCTCCGCCGGTGTCGTAAACCAGCCCTTTACCGGCTAATAACAACGTTTTGGTGATTTTTCCGCTACCGCAATACTCCAGACGAATAACTCTGGGTTGGTGGCGTTTAACCCCTATCGACGCCCGTGCAACGGCCATTAGCATCGGATAATCCTGTAACAACAATTCCATATCATCCAGCACGGTGACATCCACTGCACTATTGACGAAGGTTTGTTCGCAATACTCGGCAAATTTGGGAGGAGCCATACGCTCAGGCTCAGTGCCACACAAGTCTCTGGCAACCCGACGGCCCGACTCCAGCGCATTAAGCCAGTCATCATCAACATCGCTGCCAGTATATATACCCACACAGCCAATCGGCTCTAACTCTTCTTCAACATGAAACTCTCTGGCTTCGAGCGGCTGCCACAAAGCCTGAGTCATGCCAAGGTAAGCAACCTCGGCGGCACAAGCATAAAGCTCGTTATCGGGAGCCCCTTTTACCCACAACAAAGGTTTCACCGCCCCTGCTGCTTTGGCAATGATGATGGCTGCATTTGCTGCATCACCGAAACTTCTGGCGTCACTGTGATCGTTATAGACATTGCCAGTTGGTGCTAAAATCAGGCGATTACCTGGAACCAGATCACAAATTGACAGCACCGGGCTTTGACCGATCCGGCTATCTATAGTGGCTGCTTGGTTGATGAAATCTGTTAAGTGAGGAACTTCTGATAAATCAAATGTGGGTGCAACAACAATCAATGCATCCCATTGATCCGAGTTTATCGCACTTTTAATATCGGTGACATTCACCGCTATTGGATATGCCATGTGTTATTAACCTTAAGTCTGTTTAGCTGAGTTGATTATTCACTAAATGCCAGCCCTGTACAACCAGTTAGAGGCCTAGGTTAATCAAATGGCAGAACAAACTGACGAAACTGGGGCTTATCGGCAATACCGAGGTTTAACCCCAGTAATCTGACCCTTTTACCCTGTCCCCGTTGAAAGCCCTTTTCAACAAGCGCCTTAAAAATACCAATATCTAATGTAGCCCCATGCTGATCCACGGTGGTTGAAGTAAAGTCAGCGAACTTGATTTTAATCCCCAGCTTGTTAACCCGGTGAGCCATTTGGGTTCGTTCAAGTCGCTTTTTAAGTTGGATATAAAGTGATTCAATTTTTTCTGCGCACTGCTGGTAGGAGTTTAAATCGTGTTCGTAAGTGGTTTCGACCCCGACAGATTTTCGCACCCTGTCAGTGCAAATCTCGCGGTTATCCTCACCCTGACAACGCCGGTATAAAACGTCGGCAAACTGACCAAATGATTCGTGCAATATAAGCGGCGAGAAAGCCAGTACATCTTCGCCCTTGTATAAGCCCAAGTTATTGAGTTTTTGCAGAGTGACCTTGCCCACCCCGGGGATTTTTTTAAGCGCCAGCTCGCGGGCAAATGATTTGACGTCTTTAGGCTCAACCACAAAAAAACCATCGGGTTTATTTTCGTCGCTGGCGATTTTGGCGATAAACTTATTTGGCGCTATACCGGCGGAGGCAGTCAGGTTTAGCTCTTCTTCAATACAGCGGCGAATATCATTGGCAATAAGCGTGGCACTGCCTTTAAACAGGGTTGAATCACTGACATCCAGATAAGCTTCATCAATAGAGACAGGTTCAATTTTATCGCTGTAGCGGGTAAATATTTGCTGAACCTGCTGTGAAGCTTCTTTATAAGCGGCCATCCTGCCCGGCACCACGGTTAAGTTTGGACACAACTGCAAAGCCTTGGCGGTAGCCATGGCAGAGTGCACACCAAACGCTCTGGCCTGATAATTACAGGTGCTAAGGACGCCTCTTGCGCTGGTTCCGCCCACTGCCAGTGGGATATCACGATAAGCCGGGTTATCGCGCATTTCGACCGCTGCAAAGAAACAATCCATATCAATATGGATAAACTTTTTCATAGGTTGTAGTTTCGTACAGTAATTAATAAATTGCAACCCCTTAACGATTAAGCGCTACATATTGAAATGGTGGTGCCGCGTGTGATCCGCACTTCAATTTAAGCGTAACCATTTTTTGTACACTCAAACGAAACTCATACATTACCCCCATGGCCTGATCAATTAGTTCGGGCTTGCCGTTAAACGTCTGATGCAAGTTGTTAAGCAAAGATGAATAGGTATAGTTGGTTTGATCGGCATAACGTCTGCCCACCGAATCAGGCTCATAATCAGCGGCCTTGGCATTTTCGATCAAATTGTAAATACCCGCTTCATTTAAAGGGATAGGCTCACCAGTATAAGACCACCCCATATCAGCTGAAGGGTCTTTAACCAATCGTCGACCATGATATATTTCGGCAAAACGGTAATAGTGGGCCAATTGATTCTCCGGATCCAGCGGCGAACAACCACTCCCCTCCCCTTGCAGCACAATCAGTTCCAACGCGGCAACAGCCGTCTCAACATTCGTCACTGCCCACAACACATTTTCAGGAAACCATCGATGGTTAACCATTTGTCTGGCGCGATCACCAGTGAATATGTCATCACCCAACTCAATAATTTTATCTATTATCGCTTGATAAAACTCACCTATGGTGGTGTATATGTCTAACTCTTCGGCAATAATATTAGCCAGTTCCGGACAGGTCAATAAATCATCCGGCTCTTCAATCGCCATAAAAACATTGAGCAACTGGTCTTTACTTAAAGGGGCCAATGTCACAATCAATCCCCGGTCTTCACCAACCCCCATCGGCAACGGCCCCGGAAAGGTAGGTACAAAGGCTTTGGTATTAATCGCAGGGCTGCCGCCAATGGCATTAAGAACGTTGCAGGCAATGCTCATATGCAACATCTCTTCAATCACCACACTGCGAATAATTTGACTCGCCTGTTTATTCTCACCCTGTTTAATCGACAATAAAGCGGTGAGATAAGTGGGTATTGTCGCGTGTTCCAGTTCGACTGCATTTTGTAAATAACACCTTAACTCGGTCACATCAGTGATGGCTTTAATGCTTTGAACGATACTTTTTTTCAGTTTCATAATGAATATTTCCCGTTATTACTTGCAGTGGCGGCGATAATGGGCATTCGCCCGTTCTTTGGAGCCCATAGGTCGACCTTCGGTAGCGCTATCGGTGAGTGATTCAGCTGGCACAGTGTCCAATGTACAAGAAGCACAGGATTCCATCGTTGCAGTAACAGGTGGGGTATCGGTACCTCTGAGCAGGGTGTATTTACCTTGGGCATCTTTGGCGGTCAGCCATTTTATGATCATGTCTCGTTTGGCAGACGATAAATCCCGGGTGACAGGCATGTGATTTGGATCACCAACGTCTCGCGAAAACGCCAATTCCAGCAAACTGCGAAACGACACCACCGATTCATAATTGCCCAAATCGACCAACATCCGGCTCATAACCGGATATAAATTGGCGTATTGTAGCATAATGGGTTTGAGGTCCTGCCATGTGGGTAGTGCAGGAACGGTAAAGGCATCAAAAACCAAAACGGCAATCATATCCAAACTTTGTTGAATGTAGCTGGGTGCAGCGACAGGTCCATAACTCAAAAAGTACAACTGCCCATCAATGTAACCTCGGGGATTATCTGGATTTGTCACATAAAAGTCATAGCTGAGGGTGGGATGTTGTTGATTGGGCCATCGCTGGCACTGGTCGGCGGTTGTAAACTGAGGTCAATCGATTCACCGACCGAGGCAATACCATATCTTGACGCCCAAAACTCAACAGTACTCTGCGCTGTTGGCATTAATCGATGCACCATGGCATCAGCCCGAACCAACAGTCCCTCCTGAGTTTCACGGATCACCACCTCATTACCCTTGCTGTTGACCCTTAATAAAGCCAAAGGGTTCGATTGCAGCAAAGCCATTAAGGCAGGTGACAAATTATTAACTGTGAACAACGCCCCCTTTTGCGTCAGAAATCCGTCAGCCAAATAATCAATGTCGACGTCACCAACCGCAAGAAAATCTTTATGAGATACGGGTGATCCCTGATCGTCCCCCCCACTACCATTTAGCAGTACAACCAACTGCAACTGACCAATATCAACTAGCTGCGATTGACCATTGAGCAGCGGCAAAGCGTTACTTAAATCCAAAGTGATGGATTGATGGGCAACATCCACCTGAGCATTGAAAAAGTTGACATTTTCAGCAGTGCTATTGCCATTACGCGGCGCAAACCGTCGACCCAAAATGAAACCTGTGGGTTCATCAACAAAAGCCGGACCAATCACCCCTGAAACCTGGCCCAGGGTAAACTCGGCATTATTATGATCTCCAATATAGCTATACACCATCATGCGAACAGACAACGCCCCCACAGTATCGAGCAATTGACGTAATTGGGTAATAAAGGGAGAATCAGGTAAGTCGTCAGCCCAACTTACATCAGTCAAAATCGACTGGTAAATAGCGGTTGCAGCTCCGTCCTGCCTTGCACCTTGCTGGCGACCAAACAAGATATCCCTAAAGGGGGCTGGAACAAATTGGCCTTCAAATAATGCCGGGGTTTTGCCATCGGTTAACCGCATGGTGAGTCCCCATATTTCTGAAACCATTTGCATCTGTGGATCAAGGTCAAGCATTTTGGCGCTGACGGTATCGTCTGACCCACCAATACTCATGCCAACAACCGGATCAGCGGTGGTCGACGTGCCATCGGCCAACCCCACTTCAGTCACTTTACAATTGATCAGGCGAAAAGCACCGGAACCACAAGGGTTCCACCAGCCATTGGCATTGGGTCCTTCATTATATTGCTGATACTCGGGTTTAAACTTGGCAATGTCATAATGCTTTACATCGTTATTCACGGTGGAAACATCTGATTGAAACTGACCGGAAAAAACCAGCCGTACATTATTTAAATAACTCATAGCAACCTCTGTCTGGGATTAACTTTCAGGTGTACCGTCGGCAATCCATTGCAGGATGGCGTTGGTGCGTAAAATTGACATATCTCTGATGACTGGCATATGCATGGCATCGTCTATAGGCTTGGATAACACCACCCTGATCGGCTCAGCGTACTTGACCACACAGTCGTAATCATTCAATCCGAAACGCCCCATGATCGGATACAACTTACCGTATTGCGGTAAAATATTTTTAATGCAATTGTCCCAGGTGGGTTTGGCTGGTATATCTGGTTGGTCAAACACCAGCAAACTGATCTTGTCGTTGTCGTCCTGACGAAAATCCTCAGCGACCTTGAGGTTGGCAAAGTTGTACTTGATAAAGTAAATTTGACCGTCAAGGCTTTGGTCGGCCCGTGGGTAGCCGGGGTTTGAGGCACTGATTTTCAGTTCTGCCACACCTTTTGCGTTGGTGGTGATTCTGGTCGCGCCAGTGACAGGGTCCTTACCACTGTTGGTTACCGGGTCAGTTAGTAGCACCGCATCCTGTGGTGTACAAATATTCCTGATCCCCTGAGTGCCACTGGTACCCAGAGTTTGAATGGTATATTGAAACGATTCATTTTCACTCATGACATATGCATCGAGGCTGGTATTGATTGCCGGATTGCCAAATTGGGTAACATAGAATGTTGCAACTGCCGTATCGCCATTGGGTTGCTGCGCACCAGCACAGGTCCCCGGGTTCATGCGAAAGACAAACTTGTCGGCACGCAGGTTATACCCATTAATATTTTCAGCCAGCCAAATGACAGGTGCCCCATTACTTTGCCCCATTAAACCCAACGGCATTGTCAATATGGCGGTATTGGCCTCATCGACAGTCACGCCCTCAGGCAACACCGATTTATCAATCTCATAAGTGTGAATACCAGCACTGGTATTCATCAATGCAGCCAGTTCAGCCCTTTGTGTCGGCAAATTGGCAAAGGGAATAAAATTGGCCGACGAGATCACTTTGTTCATCTGATCGAAATACCCCAGCGTTAAATCACCCAAAGCATCCTGTGCAATACCATATCCACACTCGTCAATGAGGTAACCGGGTTTATTGGTTGCCAGTGAATTACCCAGGTTCACCGTTACCCGGGTTTTGTTGTCAATCGATTGAACGTTAAAAGGGGCGAAGTAACATGTGCTGTTACCAAAGGGGGCCATGGTGCGCGAAGGAGTATAAAATACCGGCGACTCATCCACTTGCGGCCCAATAGTGCCATTGATTAACCCTGTCGGAAACGCGGTATTAATCGAATCACTATGGGTACTGCTTTGTTTGAGCGTCACGGCCAAAATGGCATCACCATATTTTTGCGCATCTTGCTGCCCCAACAGTACGTTGAGTTGATGGTTGACATAAGATGCGGTAGGCACATCCCCACGGGTACGACCCGTGTTTTGCACATATAACGCCATTGGTTGCAGTTTTGCGATAATATCATCCGGGATAACTGGGATCCCCGTCTTCATTTCATCGAATGTTTGTGGATTAAAAGCATAAAGCACCGGTGAATTATTATGGCTATTAACCACAAAATTAATGCTCAGTTGATCAGCCGAGACGTTTTTTAGCAGCGTAAGCAAAGGAGACGTTTTGGCATCGGGGCTATTGGTAAGCCAATCGAGATTGCTCAATTGCGATTGATATACCCCAGCACCACTGGCCGAACTGCGTGGTCCATTGAGTGCTTGTGCCCATATTGCATTAAAAGGCCCGGCGACATAATCGCCGCTAACAAAATTATTATTGGATGCCGGATTAGGTGTCGACCCCGACACTTGCAGCCTCATGCCCCATAACTCAGAGACATTTTGCTGATCGGGATCCAAATCAACGATTTTTGCCACCCCTTTGGCCGTGACCAGACTGACGGTTTGACCAATCAGCGGGTCTACTTTGGCATCGGTGGTTTCATCACCCGGCCCGTAAACCACTTTTGTCACCACACAGTTTTGTAAATTGAATTCGCCTCTGCCGTTAGGATTCCAGTAAAGTTCGAAGTTTTTGATCTCGTCGTTGCTGTCCTCATAATTGTTGGGTGTATTGTTGATGGTACTGGGATCAGCCAGAAAACCACCGGAAAAATGTAATCTTGGATACCCTAAATAACTCATTGTCAAATCCTGTTTTTTTAAATAACGAGGGACTGGCAGTAAACACTGCCAATACCGATCAGTGACTGCGTTTTACTTTTTTATCGTTTGGGCGGTGAACGGACAAGCCTTGGTGCCAGGTAATTTGCCATTACTGCAGCCTTTGGTTTTCAGGTCCAACAGATTAAAAATATGGGAGATACCAGCTGGAGGTAACCTCACTGCATGTGAAGCCTGCCCGGGCGCAGAGATCAGGCTTTTACCATCCAGGTTATGGCAACTGAAACAACTGTTGGGGTTAGTGATGTTGGCTTCACCGTTTTGCACATAAGTTTCCATAGTGTTATTGGCATCCGACAAAGAGCCGCGCTGAATTTGCAAATCCGGTGGCAAATGTTGCCCGGTGGTCCAGATATTACCGACCAGGGTATAATTAGCCCACAGTTTGTTGCTGTCACCCTTGGTTAACTTCGCCAACATTGCTGACACCGACTTGTCCAGCGCTTTGAGATTGGCAGTATTGGGTTTGATCACGTATTGCTGGGTCATTTCATCACAAATGTAACCCGGTGGTGGCGTTGAGTCGCAATTGAGGTTATTGGGAAAAGTGCCAATGGTTGGGTCACCCCACGGATGCATGGTACAAACCTGAGTGGGTTTACCTGGATTATATTCATTGGTATCACAGTCACTGCCGGTACATTTGGGGTTATAAAAAGTCCAGTCTCCCCCGAGCGGCGGCTTGGCATCTGTGGACAGGCAAACCGGTGCATTGTTTTTATGCTCAAAAGTGGCCCAGATAAATTCGGGATGTTTTTGGGTTTTACTGACAATGTGTATACCGACAAGCCCCAGCACTTCCTCACTGCAAGCATCACTGCCTGACTGGACAGTACCTGTGGTGGTGTAGAAGGTGTTGCTTATTTTCTCAGCTGAGGTCAGTATTTTCCAGGACAATTTCAGCTCAATCGATTGTTCAGGAAACTCAAGATCAGGATACTTCACAGGAATATCAACAACATTGTAGTCAGTGGGCGTTAACAAGTCCGGTGCCAGGGTTAGCGAACATTGCGCCTTGTACAAGTCACACCCGGTAATAAAACCATAAGCAGGTTTGTTAACCGAGACACTGTAGTAAACCGGTTTGCCCGCCTTATCAATTAACGGTTGTCCTGATCCCGCCTGCTTGGTCAAATTGGAAAATACATGACTGGCCTTAGGTTTGGCTGGTCCTTTGCAGTATCCCGATTTGGCAATACTGCCCCAATCGGCAGGTGTTTCACCGGGACCGACGAACAACCCGTAGCTGGGCATCCAGGTTTCAAAATTTAGTACCTCTGAGTCTTTTTTACTTGGCTGCACCAAATAGAACAACGATTGCCACATAAATTGATGAAAGCTGCAGTTGTCCGCCTCGTCAGCCACTTTTGTCGGTAAAGACGGGTCTGTCAACCAGCTTTTGTGTGCCTTACAACTGTCTGCGGCAAGGCTGGTCCCGGGAAGCGACAATACTGCGAGCGCTGCAAATGCTGAAGTCCATTTTTTTGCTTTGTTTTTCATGATATTTCCTGTTGTAGTCAATAGAAATGTTGTTGTATCAAGTTAAACACTGCTTGCATCGGATAACTGTCGGCGGCCATCTTTTTGTTACTAGCCAAGAGTATTGGTCCATTTTCAGGGCTGTCGGCCAAACGACCATGACTGCCTTTGACCAATTCGGGCATTAACGGAATAACATCCATCAACATGCGCATCCCGAGTTTTTTCTTGGCGACATTTTTCGCCACTTTTAATAAAGGAAAGCGAATTTTCGGGTCGACAAACAACTCCACCGGGTCATAACCGGGTTTGCGGTGAATATCGACGGTGCGGGCAAAATCAGGGGCTTTGCTGTCATCGAACCAGTAATAATAATCAAACCAACAATCCGGCTCAGCAACAGCAATCAATTCGCCGCTGCGTTGATGGTTGATTTGACTGTCCACCTTGCTGTCAGCATCCAATACCCGCTCGACGCCCGGGGTATTTTCAAGCAGGGTTTTGACTTTGCCGATATCTGTCGGGTCTTTGATGTAAACATGGGCAATTTGATGATCTGCCACGGCAAACGCCCGGCTCGCGCCAGTATCAAGCAACTCCCAAGACACCGACTCGCGTACTTGCAATAATCCGGCTTGACGCAATATTTGATTGAGTGAAACTGATTGTTTTACCGTCGTGATACCATATTCTGACACCACCATAATGTCGGCCCCTTGCCCTTTGGCAAAATCAATCAGACGGCCCGCTTCATGGTCAATATCGCGAATGTCCTGGTTAATAGCAGGGTCTTGTGGTCCCAGTCTTTGCAGGTTGTAATCGAGGTGGGGCAAGTACACCAATTGCAGGTCCGGGTGGTTGATTTTAAATTCTTCTATGGCGCAATCGACTATCCAGCGGCTGGAGCGAATGTCAGCTGCTGGCCCCCAGAAGTTAAAAAACGGAAAAGTGCCGATTTTGTTTTCGATGGTCTCTTGCAGTTTGGCCGGTTCAGAATACAACCCCATGATCTTGCGGCCATCCGCCGGATAATGAGGTCTGGGCGTGATGGCATTATTGACGTCGGCATACATGTTGTACCACCAAAACAGCTTGGAACAACTAAACTGCGAGTTGTCTTGTTTGAGCTTGTGCCAAACTTTGTCGCCTTGTACCAAACGATTCGGTTGCAACCAAAAGCGCACCTCAGCCTGATCACGAAAATACCAGCCATTGCCGACAATGCCATGTTGTGCCGGACTGGTTCCAGTTAACATGCTCGCTTGTGCCGTGGTGGTCAGCGCCGGAAAAACCCCGTCCAGCGGTGCCATAAAACCATCTTGCACCAAAGCGTTCAAATTAGGCGTATGATCACCTAACATTGACGCGTTTAAACCAACAATATCAATCACGACCAAAGGAGTTGTTTTGCTCATCTATTCAGTAGCTCCCGCTGTTGCAGCTCGGTTTCGACCCAACGTAATTCGTTAACAATCCCGCTAA
>JBLHHD010000008.1:0-18597 GCA_047614605.1 Alteromonadaceae bacterium | reverse complement strand
TCACAGGGAAGGGTGCGTTTGCCTTATATATCAATGCAGACCATCGGTTTTTGTGTTGCCATTCTACTGGCTTGGTCACTCAATGGGGTGATGATTGCCGTGGTGCCAGGTGAGTTGGAACGGGTCGGATTTACTGGCTGGAGTGCCATGGTGGTGTTTTTATCGATTGCGACCGGGGCCATATTTCAGCCGCTAGCACGTAAAATCGGCTCACGTAAATCACTGACATGGGAATATATTTTACTCGGATTCGGATTTGTGCTGTTGCTAGCAGGGGTTGCCATTCAATCACTGAACATGGTGCTGGTCTCAGCCGCGCTTGCCGGGGCTACGGGTTTTGGCCTTATTTACCAAGATGGCCTCGCCGCGGTGATCGCCAGCAGCGGTGAACATAGCGCCAGAGCAGTGTCGGGTTATTTTTTGTTTGCCTATATCGGCCTCGGTCTACCGAGCATTGTCATTGGTTATCTGGCCGAAATATTTGGCGTGTTTATCGCATTAATAGGCGTCGGCGGGGCATTAATTACTATCGCCGCGGTGGCCGTGGTGCTGGGGATTGGCAGCAATAGCCCCGTACCCGCCAAAGCAGGTGAATAGTGCATTGTTCTCGAATAAGTGCCATAATCAAGAAATAGACACGCTTAAATTTTTACAGGAATAGTCACGTCAGTCAATCAATGGATTTAACCTCAGCACTGTTTACACGGGTTAAAAAGTTAGCCCTCAATGCCAAGGGTCGGGATTTTGTTTGCGGTGATATACACGGCGAAATTGGCTTGCTCAAGCAGTTATTAGCCTACCTCGATTTTGATCAAAAAACCGATAGACTGATTGCTTGCGGCGATTTAATTGATCGGGGTCAGGCCAGCCTAGAGACACTAAAACTGCTTAAACAGCCTTGGTTTCACAGTGTGGTCGGCAATCATGAGCAGTTGTTGCTCAGCGCTTGTAAGTCAATGCCAAGAATGCAAGAAAACTGGTTTGCCAATGGTGGTCAATGGTGGCTCAGCCTCAACGAAGATGAAAAAGCCGCGGCTCAAGCGTTAGTCGAAGATAACTTAACACTGGTCATAGAGCTTGAACTGGCCGATAAAACCATCGGCATTATTCATGCCGACTTCCCCGCAGATATTTCTTGGCAGCAACTCCACGATAAGACCTTTTTTGACAACCCTAAAAACCAGACTTATTGCCTGTGGTCAAGGACACGACATAGAAATCATCAAATCTACCCGATCAAAGATATTGATTACTTAATCACCGGACATACCCCGTTGTCTCAAGTGGCAAAAAGTGAAAATGTGATCTGTCTTGATACCGGCAGCGGTTACCAACCTTCGTTACGACTTCCTCACCCTGCTTTAAGCCTCATCACTTTCGAAGCACAACATATTTCAGTGTTCACCTGTAATCAATATTTTGGCGTCAAACAGCTGGATAATATAACCTTGTAATGTGGTGTAATCAATTGTAATGTTTTATAGCCCACGCTCAGATTATAGTATTTATAGATGCTGACCGATGAGTACCATTACCCCCAGAGCTCAACGCCTCAGCCGCAATCCACTGATGCAGCAATAGAATTAATATACTTTAGGCGATGAACCTTACTGGCATCAATAATCGCAGATTGATCTTAATCTGTAACGTAACGCCCAATCCGTTGCTAACGCGGGTTTGACAAAAAGGATACGATGATGAACATAACCACAAATAACCTCACAGACGATGTCAAATTAGACACCCCAGCCACACTATTAATGCCCGATATTCCAATGATGATCCCTCATGATAGCGATCAAAACTGGCAACCATTACATGATCGCACTTACACAGGTCCAAGTGGTTTCGACATACTTGGCCATAAATGTATAGTCAAAACATCAATACTCGACCCAAATAACCCAACGACAACACTAGTCACCGTAAAAATTCCGTCTGGTGTGACTGAAGCTTATCTTTGGTTTAAAACTGGCGCAAATAAATTTAAGGACAATGAAACTTGGTTTGTAATGAACAATCGATCCTTGCCTAGTTTTATGTATCCCGACAATCCATCAGTAGTCGCCCAAGAAATGCAGGGGGAACCCCTCAGTCAAGGTTATGAGCAAGTCTATTCTTCTCTTGAGGTATGCCAAATGGCATACATCAAATTGATTAACCCCCAGCCGCTGGCACTGACAGCGTTTACACTGAACAGTCAAAATACAAACGAAGCAGGCCAAGTGTTAGACAATGCACCATTTGATCCGGATATCATTGTCGAAGTTTAGTGGCACAAATATGACGTAAGCGGGATCCTCAACCAAGGATGGTTAAGTGTTTGCTGCATTGGTAGCAAAATATTTCAATATCAGTGTCAATCCTGCGTTTTCAAGCGATCTTTTAACAGTAAAAGAAAACGCTTATCTTGCCTGACCTTCACCAGTAGTGGCGTATCACGCACTTCCTCTGGGGAATAATTGTTGTCCAGCGCATAAACCAGGTGTTGTAACACCAGCTCAGTTTTCCCCAACACATCATAAGTAAGGGCAGTCTTGAACTGTTCGCTGCCACTATTTTGCTGACCAATATTTTGCGCATATTGACGGGCTTGTCGCTTGTTGCCACTATTGGCCAAATAATAAGCCAAAGTCGCGGTTGCCCAACTGTCTTTAGGATTCAATTTAACTGCACTGAGTGCCAAATCAGCCGCTTTTTGATAAGCAGCTTGTCTTTTATCACTATTAAGCAAACGCCAAGCATCGGCCAGATTACCCCAGATAACATAACTCTCAGGTGAAAACTCCAATGCCTTTTGATAAGCCACCACCGCGTCATTATAGCGTTTTTGGTAAAAAAGCATGGTCGCCAGATTCGAATAACCTGCGCTACTTGGATTAATATTCAGCCCTCTGCGAGTATTGTGTATTGCCAGCTCTATTTGCCCCAACGAGTAATACCCCGCCGCGATATTGCCAAAAGCATAGTGGTTATTTGGGGCCATTAGGGCCAGTCGCTCAAATTGTTCAATCGCTTTGTGATATTCACCGTGACGAAAATAAAAAAAGCCACAATAAATCACTGCCAAGGCGTTATTCGGTGCCATCTTGATGGCATCTAGGTGTATAGCTTCTGCTTGTTCTAACTCTCCTAATTCATTGTGTGCATTGGCCAAACCAACATATGATTTAATGTGTTGAGAATTCTGTGCAATGCTGCTGGCAAATAACCCCTGTGCCTGATTATATTGGCCTTTTCTTGCCAGTACCTCACCAGCTAAATAGCCAAGCATTAGATGCGCCGGATTAATGCGCTTAAGCGCCTCAATGCTGACCGACATATTATCCAACCACTGGCTATCTTTGGTTTTTTTAAAATGTTGTAGTTGTGCCTCAGCCAGACCAACGTAAGCAGATTCATAATTGGCATCAATCGCAATCGCCCGGCTAAATGCTTGTTGTGCCTTAATCACATTACCAGGTTGTTCATAACGATAAAGATAACCCTGGCCCTCAAGATAGTCTTTATAGGCCCCATCGAACTGAGGTCTTTGAGCGTTAAATTTGGCAGCTAAAGCCGTAGGTACTGTCCAGTCCAATAAGGCCAGCGCTTGTTGGCGGATATCACGATGTCCCTGAAACAATTTATTGGCATCAATGTTTAATTCCACCGTTTTTAACTGCCGCCCATCTTTGCCATTGAGCAAGTTCAGCACCAACTGCCGGGTTGAACCCATATGCTGTATGCTGCCGGTTAATACCAAATCTGCGCCATATTTATTGCTGATTTTTTGCACCGAAGGATCTTTCATCCGAGCAATTTCGCCCGATGGAATGATCCAGCTATTGCCTCTGGCACGACCCACCGCTGCCAAATCACTGCTTAATGCCACCGCTAAACCATCACCAAATAGCTGAAGCAGCGGGTCGCCGCTGATGTTATCAAAAGGCAATAAAGCGATTTTAGTGGCATCCAGCAGTTGGCGTTCAATCAGCTCTGAGGTCGATGGCGGAAACAATACTTCTTTGCTACTCCAGCCCAATAATAGCAAAAATGGCAGCACTATCGCCGCTTTGCTTAAGCGATGACGACGTTGCCACCAATTTTTTTCATCGGTTAGATCTCGGTAGATAATTTGCACCGCTGCTGCCAACTCACCAGCGCTTTGCCAGCGATCGGCTTTGTCGGTGGCGAGCATTTTAGCCACCAATTCAATCACCACTGGCGGCACCTTAGGCAGATGCTTACCAATGGGTATAACATCACCGCTGGTTATCGCTTGGCCCAACTCGGTGATATTATTGCCCTGAAAAGGACGCTGACCTGTGAGCATTTGATACAACACAATACCAAACGAAAAAATATCTGAACGTTGATCTAAAGCCAGCCCCAATACTTGCTCAGGGGCCATATAATGTGGAGACCCCGTCAATCGATTGCTGCCATCAGTACTGGCGTTTTGGTGTTGCAGTAAACCAGCGATACCAAAGTCGAGGATTTTGATTTGACCCTGAACAGTCAGCATTAAGTTTTGTGGTTTAATATCATGGTGAATGATGTAATGTTGGTGAGCACATACTAACCCTTGTGCTATTTGGCAAGCGTATTGTAGCGCCTGCTCAAGCGCCATACCCTCGAGGGGGATCAGCTCGTCTAACGGCTGACCATCAACCCATTCCATCACAATACAGTGACTGTCTTTGGCTCGCACCACTTCGAAAACAGTGACTATATTGGGGTGATTGAGTTTACAAGCCAACCTAGCCTCGGCCAGCAACACATTGGTATGTTTAGGGTCGGCAACCCGTAGCATTTTTAAGGCAACATCCCGTTCGAGCACCTGATCTTTAGCTCGGTACACAGCGCCAACACCACCTTGCCCGATAATATCAATAATATCAAAACGGGCCAAATCACCGGTCAGATTAAACACATCTAACTCGGCCAAAGACTCGGCGGGAGAGACTGCTAGGGTATCGTCAAGCGTCTGAGTCTCATTAAACGCCTGATAAGAATTATCATCAGGACATAAAGTCATCTCTAAATCAGCGTTGGTCAATGACCAATCACAGCGATAACATTTGTCCGCCTCGGGTGGATTTTGCACCGAACATTGTGGGCACTGTTGCTGTTGTGTTTTATCCATGATGGCCAATCATTTATTAAACCTATTTTATACACGATTATATTTGAAAATGGTAACTGCTGAGTACGACAATGACGCCGTTATGGTGGATAAGATGAGTGCACTGAACAGTTGCAAAAATTTACCTAGATTATACTAATGGTTTCATCAGCCAAAGTCTAAGCCATTGATCATCAAGCAACCATTTTGATTGGTCAAATTCAAGCAAACTTGTGCGATACTAACAAGAACTGAGAGCAGCGGATCTCACATCCACAGCAATAACCTCCCCAGTCAAAAAAAATAACATACAAGGATATCCATAATATGGCCATACTATTAAACACAGAAACCGGGGAACAAGTGATCTTGCGCAGCCAGCATATTTTCGGCCGCCATCCCGGCTCATCCAATACCGTACTGACCAATCCTGAAGCATCACGAATCCACGCTTCCATTCTCTTTAACAGTAGCCATTGGTTACTGCAAGATACCAGCAGCAATGGCACTTTTCTTAATGGCAAACACTATGTTCACGGGGTCAAACACCGCTTACACAAAGGCGATAAAATCAACTTTGGCAACAATACCCTAAGTAATTGGAAATTAATCAATACCGATCCACCAAAAAGCATGTTAGTGCCGCTAACAGCCAATATGCCAACCATCGAACTCGAAGACATCGCCGTATTGCCCAACGAAGAAGTGCCAGAAGTGATGGTCTACCGCTCCCCCGAGGGGAGTTGGTTATATGAAGATCATACCGGACGGTATTTACTCAATGCTGGAGATAAGGTCTCAACCCATCATTTCTCTTGGTATTTTGTCAACGCCGACACACTCGAAGAAACCCAGATGGCAGCACCCGACGCTGAAGACAACGAGCAAGTTGATATTAAAATAGATTTTGAAGTTAGTCAGAACGAAGAGCATATATCACTCAACATCACCGTTGGTGATCAACTGATCAGTTTAGGCCAAAGAACCCACCATTATTTATTATTGATATTGGCCCGCCAACGGCTTGAAGATACCCAAGTGGGCCGCAATGAAAGTGAACAAGGTTGGCTCGACAAAGAAGTGCTCAGCCGTATGTTAGGCATGGAAGAAAGCCATATTAATATTCAGATTTATCGTTTCAGAAAACAAATCATTCAGGCCCATCCGGCCTCTCCTGCGCTGTTACAAATTATTGAGCGTAGAAGAGGTGAACTGCGTTTTGCCAGTGATGCGGTCACGATTAATGGGGGGTAAGAGGGTTTGAAGTGGTCTGATTTTTATTGCTGTTCAATCGCTTTGAAAAATAGGGAGAGTTATTGAACTGGGTTTCGACAAATTATTCGTTCATATAAATCGCTGTACGAATGTGGATGTGCTTCGCGTCTTACCAACGCTTCTATATCTAATTTACTTTTTCATAATGCGTAGGAAGTTTTTGGTCTAGTTCGTCTTGCATTTTTTTAATTTTATCATTTGACAGTTTAACCCCTGTTGCTACCGCTTCTGCGATCCTGTCACACATCATCAACTCGCTATTCCTTAAATCCTTATTGACATGCTCTTCTTTATCGAGCGCTTCGCGAGCCAATATGATAAACCATGACGTGGTCAACCTCAGGTGACACCCAGTTAAGCAACTTTCTTTAAATTTACCATTTCTTGCTCAAATTGATTCGGACTTTTGTAATCTAAATAGGAATGTAAGCGCTGGCTGTTATAAAACATCGTTATGTAATTTAAGTTACTACTCAGCCGCTAAAAAGCCCCCAAAAAATTAATTAGAGGATCAAAAAGGCAAACTGTCTAAAAACTGTAATGGTTAACCTTGACCACTGAGTTTGAAAAGCATTTTTGTTATACCGCCGGGGCTGAGTTGATGATGAATGCCTTTAAGCATCATACTCATCACCAAAGGTTAAGAGGCATGGGCAAGGCGAGAGTCTTGCTCAAACGTGATTAAGATAAGCTATCCGTCCCAAATTAACATGCCACAATATCCACTATCGACCGATGGTACCCACATCTGAAAATTCAGTAAGCCACCTGATCCAGTCAAATCATGTCTCAATCCGAGCGTTATTGAGAAGATTGCGTTCGCTTTGTACCTCATAACCACCCGTTTCACCACTCAAAGATGGTGAGATTTGCTGGCTTAAACAACTGTGCTATTTTGGATGTCTTTGTTAAGTCTTTTCAGACTTGGGCTTGTGCGATATATTTCAACGCAGTAATACTGGGCAAAAATACGTAGGCACTGCCTCTGGTTTTGATAAACTGAGGAAATCCTTCAAGAACGATTGGTTCGCCCTCGGCCTGAGGAATTTTAAAAATACTGTCATTGACATCATTGGTGCCCAACAGGGGATCTTTACCAGCAGGACCATTAGTACTGAAATTACTGCCCTGAACCCAAAGTGTCGAAATAAATTCAAACTGTTCAATCAAGTCTGAACAAATAAACAAACCAAGTAACCCTCGCTCAATCCCGTCTGATCCGCTACTGGCGCTATACTTGGGTCCATAAGGCATACCCCGCCTGATGATCCGGTGCTCAGGGATACTTTTGCCACCGGTATTACCCGGAACAACCTGATTTCTTGGGTTAGTCCGTCTTATATGACTGCTGACAGGACAACGAATACCATCCGGGTCGGCGTTGAAGTATTCAAAGTTATTAATATCTGCCGGTGCAACCTCTGTTTTATTGTCAGGGTTAAGTACCAGTGGATCACCGTTTCGCCAGCGACCACACATTTTAGCTGCTAACATCTCCGGTTCGATTTGTGCCGTTACCTTAGGGTTATTGAGATAATCTTCAAACCCAGTAACATCCTGTTCTAGCACCCTAAAAGCGGCAAAACTGCCATTAATCAATAGCTGCTTTTCCTGCTCGGTGGTGATTTTATAAGTAGCCTCGTCTGCCTGTTGCAGCACGAAATGCCAAGACGGTACTTTAACCTGATCATCAGCCAAAGGTTTGGCCGGACCATTTTCAATTTGCGGTTGAGCAATCCCGTCACGATAACCAAAGTGAATTTTGTCGCCCGCAAATGCCGCGCCGTTAAACTGGTGCAGTAATTCGAAGGCCTCTGCTTTAGCAACACCTTCTGTCAGAATTTTACTGTACTTGTCTTGCGCTTCTTGGTCGGCACTGTACAACGAAAAGACCACTTGCGCATTATCCGTGCCCAATTCACCTTGCCAGTATTGAGGCCCACTTGCGCCGGTATCACCAATTCTTGGTGCCGCAGCCTTCGCACCTTGCTCATAGGCACTAGTTGTCTGGTTAAACTGCCTGCCGGGAAATTTAATGTCTTGAGTATTAATCAGTCGCGACAAACCCGCATAGGGGATACCAATATTCAGACAATACGCCGGCTTACCCTGCGCCCAGGGTGCGGCTGTGGTCACTTGCAAAAAATCACTGTTAGGACCACTCGCCTTTGCCAGCAATCGTTTGGCGGCAGCGACATTATTGATGCGGCAAATGAAATGGCTCACATGCTGCATATGATAACCCCGCAAAATAAAGCCTTGTATATCACTTAAATCCAAAGCGGATGTTGCACTATCAGACATAACAAACTCCTGTGTTAGAAACTTTCAATTAATCTTGGTTGCATACAAACCACCGAGGTTTTAACGAAAAGCGTTAAAACCTCGACAATGCACTTATTAGCCGACAATATTCAAAACAGTCAGCTTGGGATAAGCGCTATAAAACGCTTCAGAATTGACATCATTTTTCTGGACAAAATTAACGAAAGCCTCTTCGTTCTGCTGCACGGGTAGTATGGTCTCGCCTTCGGGGAGCTCTACGTTGGCCAACAGGGCATTAAACATGTCGCCGGTTTCTCTGATAAAGGCCCTGACATAATCGACAAAGTTACCGTCGTACGAAGTGAATACAAGAAATTTGCTGTCGTTGTCAAGAAACAGGAATCGGGCAAAGTGCACAGTGCCGACGTTATTAAGCCCAGTAGGTGTCAACTGTGAAATGGCTGCGCGCAATTTAGCGGCATTTTCTGCAACCGGTTGTTTAACGTTCAGTACCAGGTTAAGGTCATTTTGGGTTGGGTCGAATGAACCGTTTACAATACTCATCTCTAAATCCTCTATTATTTTGTTGATTGGCAGTGTTGAAGCCTTTGAAGCCTTTGAAGCCTTTGAAGCCTTTGAAGCCAGTTAGTGCAATTCATCAAAGCGCTGCAACACAAGTCAAACACAGCATAGAGTATTTACCGGTAAAGAAATATTTCACCTTATTACACGTTATAACACGTCCTGCCGATAGAGCAGGCGCATTGTCCGAAAGTAAACAGACAAGTGTCAGGTTAAAGTTCGGTGACCCTGCTTGTCCCTTGGGTTATTATGCACCAACGTTTGAGATATACTTGGGCGGTCATAAACGCTAGACATCGGCAGGGAGATAAAATTGAGAGACATAGAGACACTACAATATCATTCAACTTCTCAATTGCGCGATGCAGTTTCACCAGCCCAAAAACCTAACGGCATTGCTGTATTTATCATGTCGCACCCATTGCTTGAACGCGTTGGTCATTACTACTTCTACCCACTGGAAACCCAAAACAGTTACTTTGATATCAACCGAACAACGCCGGTATTCTCACCCAGTGCAATGCCGTTAGCTGACCCCTATATTAATCGCACTGGACTGCGCATTCGCTATCAAGATCATGAAAATTTCACCCTATCTAAACAAAACCCTAAGCTGGCGCTAATTGTCGATAAACAACCCGTTGATGATCACATCACACTCACACGTACCCATTTAATCAATGGCGTTATATTGCAGCTCAATCAAAGAATTTGCTTATTACTCAAACTCTGTCCGCCCGTTCAACCTGTCGATCACAATCGGTTTTTAATGTATGGACTGAGTCATAGCCTCAACCAAGTGTGCCAACACATTGCTTTTCTCAGCCCCACCAATGAGCCTGTGTTAATTCGAGGGGCAACAGGCACAGGTAAAGAATTGGTGGCACGGGCAATAGTTCAAAATAGCCCTCGTCGCGATAAACCCTTTATTAGCGTTAATCTTGCGGCGTTATCGCCAGCCTTAGCCGCAGCCGAGTTATTTGGTAGCAGTAAAGGCGCCTATACTGGCGCGCAAAAACAGCGTAATGGTTTTATGCAAGCAGCCGATGGCGGTACGTTATTTTTAGATGAAATTGGTGAAGCCAATAGCGAAGTACAAGCAATGTTACTGCGAGTATTAGAAACTGGCGAATTATTTCCTGTGGGTAGCACAAAACCAATACAAGTGGATGTCAGGATCATCGCCGCGACCGATGCCAAGCTCGATCAAATGATCATCAAAGCGCAGTTTAAAGCACCGCTACTCTACCGCTTAGCCAACTTTGAACTCAAACTCGCGGATTTATCTGAGCGTAAACAAGATATTTCGTTGCTTTTCGTCCATTTTGCCCGCCAAATTTGTCAAGAATTAAACATTAAGCCCGCGCAAAACTTGCTCGAACTCAGTTGGTTGCCCAGCCAATTGATGCAGCAACTTTCAGACTATCATTGGCCAGGCAATATTAGAGAATTGCGTAATGTGGTACGACAAATCGTTATCAGTGCTCATAATGGCCCAGTGCTCTCGCTACCTGATGAATTTGCCGAGAAGCTCAATCAAACCTGCCAGCCATTGCCAGCGTCATCGCAACAACCTGCCAGCTCAAAGCCAGCGCCGCCAAAACGCAAACCAGCCACTATCAGTAAAGATGAACTCTGTGACGCATTAACCCAATGCAGCCACGAAGTCAGTAAAACGGCTGATTTGCTCAATACCAGTCGAGCGTCTATTTATCAGCTAATGAAACAATTTGAACTGCCTAATATCGCCAATGTTAGCGACCAACACATTCGCCAATTGCTTGATCAACAACAAGACATCATCAAAGTGGCAAAACACCTGCAAGTCTCGCAAAGTTCATTGCGTCGACGGCTCAATGAACTCAAGCTAAAGTAAGCAATACCATGGAGACTTTTACCACGCTTAATGTCAACGACAATCCAGCCGATCGCACTAATGATTGGTCTGAGCAATTACTGCAACACTTTGATATTAAAAGCGCACTCGGCAAAGGCGGCCAAGGGTCTGTTTTTCTGGCTTTCGAATACCGTTTGCAACGGGATGTCGCCGTCAAGCGAATAGACCATCAGCCATTAAATGACACACTGTTAATCGAAGCCCAAGCTCAAGCCAAAATCGAACACCCGAATATCAGCAAATTATTTCAAGTGATCCCAGGAAACTCACCGCAACAAGCCAGTTACCTGGTGATGCAATATATTCAAGGCCAAACTGCTTTAGACTGGGCATCACAACAAAGAAAAGGTTGCCATAACAAAGCACAATGGCGTCGCTATATTGAGCAAATCGTGACAATGACTCAACATGTCTGTGATGGATTGCAAGCACTGCATAGCACTGGCATTGTCCATCGCGATATAAAACCCGCCAATATCATGATCACCACAAGTCAAACAAACCCTATTCATCCTTATATTGTGGATTTTGGTTTAGCACAACATCAAGAAAACCTGAGCGAATTTGTCTCGGGTTCTTGGCCTTTTATGTCACCGGAGCAAAAGTGCGGTGACCCACTAAGTACCAGTAGTGATATATACAGTTTGGGCGTGACCTTATACCAACTGCTGAGTGCCCAATTACCTCAGTCAACCGATGACAACTTGACGCTCACCACAAAAATAGATAAAAACGCAGCGATAACACTGCCTATTGAACTAAGCGTGCTCATAAAGCGGTGTTTATCGCCAGATAGACAAAAACGCTATCAATCAGCTTTAGAACTTAAACAAGAGCTACAACGCTTTTTAAGCGGTGAGCCAATCACCAGTATTGTCAGCAAACGCTACCGAGTGAGAAAAAAACTGATCAAATACCGTTGGGCCGTGCTATTTTCCGTTTTAGTCGGTTTTGGCGCTATGGGCCAATTCACTTGGCTGCAACTGCAAAAATCACAAAATCGAGCCCGCGAACAACTGGTCCAGCAATTCCATCAAACCGTGCAACAAGCGCAATATCAGTCAAATTTGGCTTATATGGCACCGCCCCACGACATTCGTTACTTACAAAATCAGCATCAACATAACCTTGAGCAAATCATTCGCCAAGCCCAGACATTAGGCGCAACCGCACTGCCATTTGCACTCTATGCCCAAGGGCGAATTGCCCAACAACAAGGCGATAATCTCAAAGCCAAACAACAGCTCGAAGCGGCTTGGCAACAAGGTTTTCAAACCACAGAATCGGCTTATGCCCTGGTGCAAGCGCTCAATACTTTATACCAACAAGCACTGACACGAGTGTTTGTTATGCCCCATGGTGCCTTACGCCAAGCGCAACAATCTCAACTACAACAAAGCTTTGTTCAACCTATCATCAACTACTTACAGTTTATTCAGCAACAAAGTGACGACCAATCCGGCAATGCCATCAATCAAGGGCGCAAAAGCACCATCCACGCCCTACTCCACTATTACAATCAAGACTACAATCTGGCCATAAAACAACTGACTGACACCCAACAATTTTCGCCATGGCATTATCAGCATTACCTGTTGCTGGGTCAAAGTTATATCGCCCAGTATCAACAGCTACTCAAACCGACATCAAATCAAGCGCAGCAACTCATCGAAAAGGCTGAGCTTGCTTTTGATAAAGCACTGAATATTGCCCCAAGTGACCCAAACAACTATCTACAGAAATGGCAGCTATATATCGCCTTGCTGGGCAGCAGCCAGTTTGGTACTGGCAGTGTATTAGCATCGCTCAATAAAGCGGAGCAATTATTAAAAGACGCGCAAAAACTCAACCCGACTTACCTTGATACCCAAGTCAACCTGATCAGAACCCAATTTCAACGCATGGTATACTTATACAACCAAGCTGAACCTTGGCAAGTAGCATTAGCAACCACCCAATCGTTAGTTGAACAAGCCCTGATACAATGGCCGCAACACCCCAAATTATTAAGAGCACAAGCCAAAGTTTTGAGTCGGCAACTCGCTCACAGCAAACAACAAGCCACAGCGCCAGCACAATACCAAGCTATCGACCGGCTATATCAACAATTGTCGGCACAACAACAGTTAGGGTTTGATGACTTGATTTATTATGCCTTGCATCAAAAATACTGGGGGGATTTTATAGATGAAACGCCTAAGGTCCGAGAAAAATACCAAGCAGCCCAAACACTCTTTAGACAGGCAATTGCCAGCAAACCAGAATATAGTGGCAGTTATGTCAACTTAGCACTGACTCAACTCAAACACAGCGAAACAGATTCACACAAACAAGGGTTAGCGCGGTTAAATGACGCGATATTACAGCTAACAATGGCGCTTAACAAAGGCTACAGTGAGTTTGTTGCCAACTACTATATGGCCAAAATCAGATTGCAGATAAACAACAACATAGGGAGTGCAGACTTAGCCAAAGGCGTAGTAGAGCTTGAAGCGGCATTAAAAGCGGTAGAACAGGCAAAGCTGGCTAAGCCCAATAACTTTCACGCCATCGGGCTGGAAATAGAAGTGTTATCACAACTGATTGAAAACCAATGGTATTTGGCAAAACCTCAAGCTGATTTAGAACGGCAATTAATGACCCTGCAACTTCAACGACTGAGCGACAACCCAGACAAGCTGTCAGTATTGTCCGACAGCGCTTACATTTTGACTTTTGTGCTCGAAAAGCAACGATCCATGGCACGAATCAATCAACAATGGCAATTACAACATCAACAAATCAGCAAAAAACTCAATGACAAGTTAAGTCAACAACTTGCAGATAAACCGCTATCAGCCGATTTAGACCCCGAGCAAACCTTGGCACTATCGAATCTGCTCTATGCACAAATGCTGCTGGTTAAAACCAGCACACAGAGCAAACAACAAAAACTCCAGCAACTACAACCTTTGATAACGCGTTTTAGTCATACAGCAAAAACCGCTGATCATTACTCGACCTTAGCCAATTACCATCAGCTTAAAGCCGAGCAGCAAACCACGCCTCAACAACAATTTGATACTCAAGCAACCGCCATCAAATTATCGAAACAAGCCCATCAACTCGAACCTAGTGTTATTGGTTATCACTTCAGTTTGCTCAAAAGCTATATCAATCAATTGGTTTTAATTGAAAAACAACAAAGCGCTGCAAAAAACCAACAATTGGCCGTTGAAACCATCGAAAAAATCAACGCTTTAAACCGAAAAATCAGCAACAACACGCGACTTAACCGATGGGTCAGCACCCTGTTAATACAGTACCAGTCAGATAATTTAATTAGCTATCTTGAGGCAAACAAAACACAAAATCCATTTGCGGCAGGTATCATGCATTAGCGCTAGAAGCCTAAGGCGGTGTCACCTCAATTTCGACTGATTTTGTCAGGCCACCGCCATCATCACCATGTGCAGCACCATCCCCAAAGCTCACATGCAGCCAAAATCTAAAAGTCTGGTCTTTGCGCTTAATTCTCAACTCAGTTTTTTCAGTTTGTTCACCGTCATCCAGCCTCAATTCATCTTTACCTCTAGTCCGCTGCGCCCAACCATCAATAAAATCAATCGAATCAAAGTCAGTCTCTTTGTTGCTTCGACTCGCCCAAATCAACAGAGGATGACCAGAGTTATTATGCAAAGTTAACGGACTGTTGCCCGTCACTTTTCCTTTTACGCCCGCCACAACGTTGATTTCTAAATTCTCCACTTTTTTCTCTTGCTTGTCTCCATGCAAAGAAATTGTGATAGACACATCTGGTTTACTCATAAACATTCACCTCATTGGTTATTTATTTGAATTGACATGTCAGTGAAAAAACTGACATGTCAAAACCACTTTTGACATCAAGCTCAAATACCCTACTTGAGCACACTAACATCAACCTATTGAAAACAAAAGATTTTATAGGGTTATTGCATCTGGCATTTAGGTTGCTCTACTACAAGTAGAGTAATGAAACAAACCCCAAAACCACCATAGATAATAGGAGCTGCTTTATCATGTCACTTGCAAATCAATTCGTTAGCGCATCATCAACCCAACCGTGGTTAAACCCAATAAACATCAGCAATATCGCTCACATTCACCAACCCAACCCCACAGCCATACTCAGACTCATTTCTAATGGCAATACGACTCTATTACTTAAAAATCACTTCGTTTTAGCCCAAGCCAATCAAATACAGTGCCAGTTTTTTCATGATGCCAATCAAACATGGCATTGCCAATATGGCGAACACCGTTTCAAACTCCAATCAGGCATGATCTTAGCGCTCGACAATCAAGTGTGGCAATTCGAACTACACCAAGGGCAATCGTTCGAAGCGGTCGCTGTTTTGCATTTTCAAATAAGTTGTGATGAAGAACATGTGCGTTTGTCGATTAAACACAATGACAAAACAACCGTACTTGGCGAGCGTGTTCATCATTATCCATTGCTATTACTGGCCAGGCAGTATCGACAGGATCAACAGTCAGGTTTCGACCACACCAGTTGTGGTTGGCTCGATGTAAATCGACTCACAAAGATGATTGGCATAGAAGCCCCCGTATTAAACGTTCAGTTACATCGGGCCAAACAACAAATGTCCAAAGTAACATCCTCAAAGCATTTTATTGAACGTCGAGCAGGCCAAATTCGGTTGAACTGCGCCAATGTCGAAATTATGCGGGGTGCCAGCATCG
This sequence comes from Alteromonadaceae bacterium, assembly GCA_047614605.1. Classification (GTDB taxonomy): domain Bacteria; phylum Pseudomonadota; class Gammaproteobacteria; order Enterobacterales; family Alteromonadaceae; genus JABSOG01. Next base: position 2,746 of record JBLHHD010000008.1, on the reverse strand, counting down.
AATATTAAAAACGGATGCCAACACACCCTAATGTAATAGCGTGAAATAGCGTGAAATGAGGTTTTGCCTTTTTGTCCGTTATGCTGTTTGTCAATAAAGACAAAACAAAAACTGTGAGGAAATAAACATGCAATATGATCTGGTTTTTCAAGGTGGCGGCGCCAAAGGTATGGCCTTTGTCGGTGCAATGGAAATATTTGAACAGCGTAAACACACTTTTCGTCGATTGGTTGGTACTTCTGCTGGCGCCATCAATGCCGCATTAATTGCCGCCGGTTACAATGCTGGCGATATGTTCGAAGCTTTGAATGAAACAATGGCAGATGGTCGCCCGGTATTTGAAAGTTTTATGATGCCACCCTCCATTGATGAAATTGATAGCGTCAAATTGAATGATTCAATGTTGATGAACCTGCTCCAAGGAATCGACCTTGAAAAAATTGGCGCCCCAGAATTTGTCAGTCAGTTGAAGCAGCTGGCTTTGGACAATGCCAGTCTCGAAATGATAAAAGTATTTCTTGATATTAATGGCAACGAAACGTTAAAACATTATGCAGCACAATTCTATTCATTGTTCGAGCTGGGGGGGTTTTATTCTGCCGCCCAATTTGTCGAATGGCTGGAACGAAAACTCAATGAAAAAGACCCAACCTTTGGTGGCGCAACCTTGGGTGCCTTCTTTGAGAAGACAAAAGTTGACCTATCCTTGTGTGTCACCGATTTAACCGGTGCCAAATTATTAGTACTGAATCATAGAACCGCACCAGATTTACCGCTGATTTGGGCGGTTCGCATGTCCATGAGTATTCCTTTTGTTTGGCCACCGGTCACATGGCTTAGTACATGGGGGACATATTCAGAGGGCACAAATGAAAGCGTGCTTACTGGTCATCGTATTATTGATGGGGGTGCCTTATCGAATTTTGCACTGCGCTTAACGACTTCTGCCGGGTCTGCCATTAGAGCGGTAATGGCTGCTGATCCTGATATTGACGAGGACACATTTGCTCAATTTAATGCCCAAGCACCGACTGTCGGGTTTATGCTCGATTCTAGCCTTGACGTGCCGGATGCAGGTGAAGCGCCAGAAAGCACCGGTCTAATGGCAGGTGTAGAATACCTAAGTCAATGGTTGCACGAAAACGCGCCGTCAACCAATGCGGTTTCATTGTTCGGTAATATCATGTCAACCATGATGGTTGGTAATGACAATTTTGTGCTTGCCACGCAAGAAGATTCAGTCTGTCGATTACCAGTGGGTAATATTGGCACTTTAGAATTCGATATGTCACCTCAGCGTAAAGCGGCAATGGTAACGGCGGCTAACCATGCCACTGAAGCTTTTTTTAAAGACAGTTTGGAATTTATCGTTAATGAACTCTTTATGGCAGTGGGTGATGATGGCAAGTTCGAGATTGGTTGCAGCATCAATGGCGATCCAAGTTCAAGAGATTGGATTGGTTTGTTCAAATCGCCCGAAGACAACCAAGCAGATGTGAGTGACGGCAACTGGTTACATGTCAAGCCAGGTGAAAATCGACTTAATACCCTTACTGAGGCACAGTTGGGTCAATATGAAGCCCGATATTATGCCTATCATTCTTGGGGTTGGTTTGGTTTGAATTCAGATTATAAATTGGTCAAACGCACAGGGCCGCTAAATCGCGTTGCTGTACGATAACCTTTCGATTCGGCGCCAAGACGGAAAAATACAAGTGCGGGTAGAAGCAGTAGATAAACCCGCCAACTGCTATGAAGTCGGTGGCGGTTACAACTCTGATTTGGGTGCCAAAACCCGCTTTAAATGGACCAAACCCTGGCTCACCGACGACGGCCATTTTTTTGAAAGCAATTTGAATCTTGCCCAGCACCAACAGGACTTGTCGGGCACCTATACCATCCCGGTTAACGACCCGAACAACGATGTTTGGCGCGTCATGGGCGGTTTTCAAAAACAAAATGACATTAATCAGGGCATCGACAGCGAAATTATTAATCTTCAGTTACAACGCCAATGGCTCACTGGCGACGATTGGATACGCACCGCCTTTATCAAACGAGAACACGAAACGACCAGCCAAAACGGCGTTACCACAACCACGCAAATGTTGTTACCTGGCATCAGTTACACCAAAAAACGCAGCAAAGGCGGCCAACGACGTCATAGCGGGCGTTAAACTGAGCGGCAACATTTCAAAACCCGGCCTGGTGATATTCACCGAGCCCCGCAGTTTCTGAACCACATGGGGCAACAAGATAAATGTTTGCCAGTTATCCTCGCATCATGGGAAAAGTACTGGGTATTGTCTATCGCACACTTGCCACACATATCACTAAAAAAGCAGGCTACAACAAACAGACGGCACAAACGGGTACGGTCACACTGATCCAACGATTTGGCTCAGCGCTGACAAAATCGCCGGGAGCGATTTTGAACAGCCCTAGGCTGGCCCCGAAGGGGCGAAGGGCTGGACGCCCAAAGTAATTTAAATATCCATTTTCATATGCTCTACCTCGATGGCGTATATGCCGAAGATAACTATGGCAAAACGCGTTTTGGTGATGAACATCCTTGTTCACCACCCTACGGGCAACCGGTGGTTGTCCTAATTCATTCCTGATGAATTAGTCACCCGATAAAAGCTCTGACAAAAAGTGAACTGAATAGTCTTACTCACCGCATTAGCCAGCGTGTGGCTGGTTTTCTTGAGCGCGAGGGCTTATTAGTGAGGGATGATGACAATGA
>JBLHHD010000007.1:0-18629 GCA_047614605.1 Alteromonadaceae bacterium | reverse complement strand
AACCGGATCATTACCCGCAAAAACGCGGCGAACAACCCCCCTCAAAATCAAGCTGCTATGGTAGCTTAATTGTTTCAAGACTCAATCCCTTATCTGTATTAATTCGTTAAATTTTATTACCCAGTCGGGCAAAGTACCGCTGAAAGTACCGCTGTATGGTGTTTCTTACAGGCGCAAGGTTATTTGCGCTGATCGTTTACTTGTTGGCGAAGTTGATAAAAATAGTCAGTTTGCAAAACTATTGTTTAAGTTTTTTCATCCACTTTTATGCAGACTTTACGCATAAGTATGATCAAATCACCATGTAAAACGCCCCGAACAAAGATTGCAAACCGCTGTAGTTAAGGGTTTTTGACTAATTAGTCAGAAAAATCTTTATGCAGGTTTAAATGAAATAACGTTAAAGATTAGTTTTATTAATCCAATCTCAGTGCATTTATCACTTGCTATAATTCCGAACATTCGTTATTGCCCCCACGATCCCTGAACACATTGCAACTGCTGCACAGTCGCACTAAAACATCGCTGAGAGGTGTGTTTTAGGTCAGCATCCAGGGGTCAAGCCCCCGATCTTCAACTTGTATTTCTAGCCTGTTCACTTGAGCGGGCTTTTTTTTGGCGATTTTCAGGGGGACTTAAAAAGAAAATACATCATTAGTTTTTCTAATGAATTACTTTAGTTTTTTTTGGTTGTATAAAATGCCAACTGGCATTAAGATAGCGATATCTGAGCAATTGCACTGCTGCACAGTCGCAAACGGAGCCGCACTTGGGAAAATGAGGTTTCGCGATCAGATGATGAAAAGGTGGTTTGTTAGATTGCTGTCTTTTCTGAGCGCCTAGGAGTTAAGTCCTTAAACTTGTTTTTGGCCCGTTCATTTGAGCGGGCTTTTTTTCATCTTGAATGTGCTATACAAACAGCTAGAGCGTTCTTTTTCGTGATATGAATAATGCAAATCGATTGGATTACTCCGGATTATAATCAAAACCCAAATGCAGATAAGCCCGCTGAGTAGCAATACGCCCTCGTGGGGTTCGCTGGATAAAACCTTGCTGGATCAGATAAGGTTCAATGACATCTTCGATGGTTTCTCGCTCTTCACCTATAGCTGCGGCCAGGTTATCCAGCCCTACCGGTCCGCCCATGAAGTTATCTATGATGGCGGTGAGCAACTTTTGATCCATAAAATCAAACCCGGCCCGATCGACATTAACCATATCCAATGCTTTGGCAGTGATATCCTGATTCACCTCACCTTGATATTTCACCTGCGAATAATCACGAACCCGGCGTAACAATCGGTTGGCGATACGTGGAGTACCCCTTGCGCGTCTGGCAATTTCGGTGGCACTTTCAATATCCAGAGTCAGGTTCAGGTAATGAGCCGAACGGCTGACAATGTTGGCTAAATCTTCAACCTTGTAAAATTCGAGCCGCTGAACAATGCCAAAGCGATCTCTTAACGGCGAGGTTAACGCCCCTGCCCTGGTCGTTGCTCCCACCAAGGTAAAAGGCGGCAAGTCCAGCTTAATTGAACGAGCAGAGGGACCTTCGCCAATCATGATATCAAGTTGATAATCTTCCATCGCCGGATAAAGAATTTCTTCAACCACCGGTGACAGACGATGAATTTCATCGATAAACAACACATCGTTTTCTTCAAGGTTAGTGACTAAGGCAGCCAAGTCCCCGGCTTTTTCGAGTACTGGACCCGAGGTGGTCTTAAGCCCTACCCCTAACTCATTGGCAACAATATTGGCGAGGGTTGTTTTACCCAACCCTGGTGGGCCAAAAATCAGTAAATGATCAAGCGGCTCATTACGCATTTTGGCCGCTGCAATGAAAATTTCCATTTGCTCACGAACATGCTCCTGACCTTCATAATTGGCCAGTAACTTGGGCCGTATTGCCCGGTCGACCTTTTCATCTTCCGGGGTAGCAGTGGACTGGATCAGCCGATCAGCTTCTATCATTGGATTACAACCTGTTTTAACTGGGTTTTAAGAGATCAAAAAATTATAACATCGAACGTAACGCTTGTTTGATCAGCTCCTCAGAGCTCATCGATGGCTGATGAATTTTCTTCACTGACTTGGTCGCTTGAGCATGGGTATACCCCAAAGCTATCAAGGCACTGATAGCATCATCAAACACGCTGATGGGTACTTCAAAGCTTAGGTGTTCGTTATCTGCCATACCAACATTTGTTGCGGGTAATGTTTCAACTCCCCAGTCTTTGAGACGATCTTTTAATTCGATAATCAACCGCTCAGCGGTTTTCTTGCCAACCCCGGGTAACTTCACCAGCGTTGTTGAATCTTCGTTTAACACACAACGAACAAACTGCTCAGCGGACATGCCTGACAACACGGCCAGTGCCATCTTGGGACCTACCCCATTGGTTTTAATCAATTGTCTGAACAGTAAACGCTCGGTTTTACTGACAAAACCATATAACAACTGAGCATCTTCACGAACCACAAAATGAATGTGAACCGAGGTCGAAATGCCTACTTCTGGCAGCTGATAAAAACTGGTCAGTGGCATTTGCACTTCGTAACAAACCCCGCCAACATCAAGCAGCAATTCGGGAGCTGATTTTTCTTCAACAATACCTTTTAACTTTCCAATCATGACTTTTTATCTTTTCCTGTTATACATTTAGCGCAAGCGCCCACGCACCACTTTTTTTGCTTGTCCGGCCATGGCCAGTAAACTTTGATGAGAATGGGCGTGGCACATGGCAACGGCCAGTGCATCGGCAGCATCTGCCTGTGGTGTGCCCGGGAGTTTAAGCAAGGTTTTGACCATCAACTGCACTTGGCTTTTGTCGGCAGCCCCGGTGCCTACCACTGCCTGTTTGATTTGTCTGGCAGAATACTCCGCCACAGGTAATTTATTATTGGTGGCCGCTACAATAGCAGCCCCCCGGGCCTGACCGAGCTTTAGTGCCGAGTCAGGGTTACGAGCCATAAATACCTGCTCGATAGCAAACAGTTGCGGGCCAAACTGGCGAATGACTTCGCTGACACCAGCAAAGATAATCTGTAATTTTTCGGGCAGCGTATCGGCAACAATTCGGATGCAGCCGCTGCCTAAATAAGTCAGCTTATGCCCTTGTTGCTCAATAACCCCGTAACCGGTGAACCGGGAGCCAGGATCGATGCCAAGAATAATGGCCATCAACAGCCCCTTTTTAAAATAGTTGAAATGGTGACTTAATTTATTCCAGGTTTGCCAAAATATCATCGCTGATATCGGCATTGCTGAACACTTCCTGGGTATCGTCCAACTCTTCGAGCATATCAATCAAACGCAAAAACTTCGGTGCAGTTGTCGCATCCAACTCAGCTTTAGTTGACGGTACCATAGTGACCTCAGCTTCGACGGCTTCTAATCCAGTGGCGTCTAATGCCGCCAATACTGAGTCAAAATCCTCAACCGGGGTGTAAACATCCAAAGAACCGTCATCATTGGTGATCACGTCCTCAGCACCCGCATCCAGCGCCGCTTCCATGACCTGATCTTCATCAGTGCCAATGTCGTAACTGATGACGCCTTTTTTATCAAACAGATAGGCCACTGAACCATTAGTGCCGAGGTTTCCGCCAGACTTAACAAACGCATGACGCACATCGCTCACTGTACGGTTAATGTTATCTGTCATACATTCAACGATAACCGCAGTGCCACCCGGTCCGTAACCTTCGTAACGTACATCTTCAACAATCTGTCCATCGAGTTCACCAGCACCACGTTTAACGTTGCGGTCGATAGTGTCGCGAGTCATATTGGCGGCCAGCGCCTTATCGATTGCAGCACGTAATGCTGCGTTGGTATCGACGTCTGAGCCACCAGCACGGGCGGCCACCGTTAATTCACGAATAACTTTGGTAAAAATTTTACCCCGCTTGGCATCTTGCGCCGCTTTGCGGTGTTTGATATTTGCCCATTTACTGTGACCTGCCATCGCTTAACTCCAATTGCTTTGGTTAAGCACAATTCGCGGCACAGAGGCCGCTCCTACCGCGAATTACGCTGAATATTTTATTAACGCTTATTCTGGTGTTTGAGCTTTAGCCTCTACGGTTACTGCCACACCCAGTTCGGCTAATGCAGCAGCGTTAGCAACGCCCGGTGCATCTGTCAGTAAACAGGCAGCCGTTGTAGTCTTAGGAAATGCCATAACTTCACGGATAGAGGTAGCACCGGTCATCAGCATCACCAAACGATCCAAACCAAAAGCCAAACCGGCATGTGGTGGCGCACCATACTGTAAGGCTTCAAGCAAGAAGCCGAACTTCTCTTGAGCTTCGTCATCACTAATGCCCAGAATTCTGAACGCAGCGGCTTGCATTTCTTGTTGATGGATACGCACCGAACCACCACCAAGCTCTACGCCGTTTAATACCATGTCATAAGCGTTCGACAGCGTATCTAGAGGCGCAGCTTCAAGCTCTTCAGGGGTAGCGTTAAGTGGTGCTGTAAACGGATGATGTAATGCTGTAATACCGTTGTTGGCTTTTTCAAACATCGGAAAGTCAACGACCCATAACGGTTTCCATTGTTCGCTAACCAATTCTAAATCTTCACCGATTTTCAAACGTAAGGCACCCATCGCTTCGCTGACAACGACTGCATTGTCTGAGCCGAAGAACAACATATCACCCGTTTGGGCATCAACACGATCAAGAATGGCCTCAGCTTTGTCAGCATCAAGGAACTTAACAATCGGTGACTGCAACCCTTCGATACCTTTACTGCGATCATTGACTTTAATAAACGCCAGCCCTTTAGCCCCGTAGATGCTGACGTATTTGCCGTATTCATCAATGTTCTTACGCGAAAATTTAGTGGCTCCGCCTGGCACTTTAAGTACCGCAACACGTCCTTTAGGATCGTTAGCCGGGCCTGAGAACACCTTAAAATCAACCTCTTTTAAAATATCAGCGACATCAACCAGTTCCATCGGGTTACGTAAATCTGGCTTGTCTGAGCCAAAACGTTTCATCGCTTCGGCGTAAGACATGGTAGGGAAATCGCCCAAATCAACGTCCAACAACTCCTGGAACATCTTGCGGATCATACCTTCGGTGATCGCCATTACACCGCTGGCTGGCATAAATGAGGTTTCGATATCTATTTGAGTAAATTCAGGCTGGCGGTCGGCTCGTAAATCTTCATCACGGAAGCATTTAACAATTTGATAGTAACGGTCCATACCCGACATCATCAGCAACTGTTTAAACAGCTGTGGTGACTGAGGCAGCGCAAAGAAATTGCCTTTGTGAGTACGGCTTGGCACCAAGTAATCACGGGCACCTTCTGGAGTAGCTTTGGTTAAAATTGGGGTTTCGATATCTAAAAAATCTTCGTTTTCAAGATAGCTGCGTACGAAGCTGGTCACCTTAGCTCGAAACTTCATGCGGTCGCTCATGACCGGACGACGTAAATCCAGGTAGCGGTATTTTAAGCGCTGTTCTTCGGAGTTGTTTTGGTTAAAGTCCAGTGGTAATGGCGCTGAGCGATTTAAGATGGTCAGACCTTTACCCAGGATTTCGATACCACCGGTGGTCATATCGCGGTTAACTTGACCTTCGGGGCGGGCACGAACCAAACCTTTAATTGAGATACAAAACTCGTTACGCAAGCTGTTCGCCAGCTCAAAAGTTTCTTTTAGATCGGGATCAAAGACCACCTGCACAATCCCTTCGCGGTCGCGCAAGTCAATGAAAATAACCCCACCCAAATCTCTGCGGCGGTTGACCCAACCATTGAGTTCTATTTCCTGATCGATTTTGCTTTCGTCGACCTGACCACAATAAAGGCTACGCATGTAATAATCCCGTCTGCTCTTGGCAATTAACTCAATAAAAATGACGGCTAATTATATAGAAAAGCGTTATAAAGTCACGCGGTTTCCTACCCGCTGGGGCGGGTTAAATCAAGGTAAACAAGCAAATGCAGGGGATGTTCAAAAAAGCTTAAAGCCCCCATTATCGGCGAAGTGTAAACCTTGCTGATTATTCTTAATGGCGATACAAATATTAATCCGTTCAAGCACCTGTGCGAGGTGGCGCTGGGCACCGGCAATATCAGCGGTTTTTTCGCTAAAACATGCTTCTAAATTACCCCTGAATAAACTCACCAATATTGCGGCTGTTTTGATCAAACTCGACACCAAGCAGCACAATCTTTTTGCCGCTGCCTTGGTATTTTAGTGCATATTGCCTGTCATGAATTTGTTTTAAGGCAGCTTCTTTGGTGTCATTAAGCTTAAACTCAATAATGTAGATCGTTTGTTCGGTTTGCAGCACACAATCAATCCTGCCAATATTCGTACGTACTTCGGATTCAATGTCCAAACCAATCAAGGTAAAAATGGCGTAAAACAGCGAGTGATAGTATTTTTCCATATTGATATGCAGGTTATACGGGATATTGGCAAAAAACGCTCTGAACGTATTAAAGAACTTTTGTAGATCACCGGTAGTTAAACATTGAATTAACCTGCTGGTATACGACTCCCCTTCTCCTTCATCCAAATGTCCATAACGAGTGACCACCGAATCATAAAAAGAACTTTTTACCTCGAAATTAGGAAATCCCAAAGTATACAACGAATTGTTATAGTCTTTAATCGTCAAATAACCGGTTTGAACAAACACTGACTGAACGGATATATCTTGAGGATCAGAGGCTGCAAAAGCCTTGGCCCCAATCTCAAATTCGGTGAGCTTTTTTAAATCATATTGCTTACTTTGCAGTAAGTTAAGTAAAAACGTGGGTGTGCCAGTGGTATACCAGTAATTCAAAAATTCCTGGTTAAGAAAAAGAGATAACAGCGAAAAGGGGTTATAAACCCCGATGGCAAGATGATGAAAGCGATAGCCATTATACCAATGTTTGATTTTGCTGAGGATAGCTGATTTGTCCATAACCTCCAACTTGGCCAATTCAGTGATGCCTTTGGTAAAATTATCTTCGAGCTCTTGCCCAGTGATACCGCAAAGGGTGGCATATTGCCTGTTCATTGAAATATCCCGCAGGCTGTTCATGCCACTGAACACTGATACTTTGGCAAACGTTGAAACGCCAGTGATAAAGATAAATTTAAGGTGCTCATCCAGCGGTTTGATCACGCCGTAAAAAGCAGCAATAACCTGTTTTATCTCAGTTAATACCGGTTTATTGAAGTGATTAAGAATAGGTTTGTCGTATTCATCAATCAACAGTACCACTTTTTGTTGGGTTTTTTGATGAAGTTTGATAACCAACTCATCAAATCTTTGGCTATAACTGGGTTTAGTCAATTCAACACCATAATGCTCGGCAATATCGCTGACTGCAGTATAAATATAATCGCGCAAGCTGTCGGCGGTGGCAAATTCATCTTTAGAAAATTCCAGTTTAACCACCGGATAAGTAGCAAAATCATAATCACACTCGGACCGGGTAATAAACAATCCTTCAAACAATTCTTTGCGGCCCAAAAACAACGCTTCAAGGGTCGATATTAAAAGTGATTTACCAAAACGACGGGGTCTGGAAAGAAAATAGATTTTACCGGTAGTAATCAATTCATGGATAATCGCGGTTTTATCGACATACAGATAGTTATCTTCACGAATTTCAGAAAACGTTTGAATGCCAAGGGGATATTTTAGCGCGAGGGTCATGTCAGGTCCGACAGTGGTTTAGTAGACAGTGCGATAGTATAAATCCGCCACCTTGGATTAACAAGCACGATACGGCTATAAAGCCGGACAGCCATTTCTTGTACATATTCAATGCCTTTGCCTTTACGGCTTTAAAGCCCCCCATTATCGGCGAAGTGCAAACCTTGCTGGTTATTCTTAATGGCGATACAAATATTAATCCGCTCAAGCACCAGTGCGAGGTGGCGCTGGGCACCGGCAATATCGGCGGTTTTCTCGCTAAAAAACGCTTCAACATCATCGGCTTTGGCTTTAGAGCAAAACCCATTCGCTACCGTTGGCGTGTACGCCAATACACTTTCGGGTAATACGGTAGACATCACGCTAAAGTAGGTTTTTAACCATTCATACACCGCCGGATGGTTTTCGACATTACGCAGTTGCGACCTCACAAGATAAGCCCGCTCGTTGTTTTTAATCGACAACGATAACACCATGCTTCTGACCTCTTCTGCCAGCTCAGGCTCCACCGCAGCCCCCAACGCATAAAGGCCCCGTTGTCTGAATGTTGAATCACTGGACGCTTTGATTTGATTTTTTAACGCCGTAAAAAACACTTCCCCCAACTCTTCTACCGCCACGACAAACGCCGTAGCGACCAAGTCTGGGTTAAGCACCGACTCATTTAAACGGTTATCACCATTAAAGCCAATATAACGTTTGGCCAGCGTTAGTAACTCACTGCGCAATTGCGGTTCTTTAATCCGCAAAGCCATAAAAGCGATGATATTACGCCGTAACAACGACGTCGCCACCGGTGACGTCTCATCATCTTGGGTATCAGCCCTTAACCCCAAACGGTGCAATAAGGGCCGATACAAAACATCCAGATAAGCCATTAGCTGTTCTCGCTCCTTAGGGCTAGCAATGTAATCAGCAATAAACTGTAAATCATTTATCGGTGTGGTGCTCAGATCCCAATCCTGCTCATGGGTAAACGGTTTAATGCTGTTAATGTAAAAACTGGCATCCACGTCCCCGGCCCTAAAGGCGGCTGCCAAATTATTGGCAACCGAATACTTCTCTGCACTGGATAATCGATGAAGCTGTTGTAACAACGCTTGCCACTGGGCCTGATTATAACTAAAGCGGTAATAACCATTAGCTTCACTGTTGGGCATGACCGCCACCGGACAGCTACCATTCACTTCAATGCTCTGCTGTGCCTCGCTGATAATCGTACACAACGGCGGTGATTGAGTACCCACCAATGAACCGAGAGGGCTACTACCAATCAAGTTAAAGCACACGGGTAACTGCCACAACTGCTCAGAACTACCCGTTGTGCCAAGCGGTAAATAACGCGACTGTTTAACCTGTAACTGGGTTTTGTTGTTATCACAACGCCATTGAACCTCAACCTTGGGCACCCCGGGTTGGGTTAAAAAGCTGAAAAATGCGTCTTTAAGTCCGGCTTTGCCAGATGTTTTTTCAATTGAACGGATAAAATCCGAAGCATCGGCATGACCATAGGCAAAACGCTGAAGATGAAACTGCACCCCTTTGCGAAAGACCTCAGCACCAATAAAACGTTCAAACATCTGCAGCACGGCCCCCCCTTTTTGGTAGGTGATCCGGTCAAACGCATTTTCAATAACATCATTATTTGGCACTGGCTCACGAACCTGCCGAGCATTAACCAACGCATCATCAACCATTACCCGGTGACCGCTTCTGATTAGTCCTCGCTCAAATTCGAGATGAGGTTGCCATTGATTAACCACTTTGTTGGCCATCCAGGTGGCAAACGATTCATTTAACCACAAGTCATCCCACCAGCGCATCGTAACCAGGTTACCAAACCACTGATGGGCCAACTCATGGGCATGGATACTGGCAAAACGTCGCTGCTGTGCGTAAGAAGGTGAATCACCAAGTAATAAAAATTGCTCACGGTAGGCAATCAAACCGGCGTTTTCCATGCCACTAGCACCAAAGTCTGGTACCGCAATCAAATCGAGTTTCGCATAAGGATAAGGCATACCAAAGTAGTCTTCGAGCTTCGTTAATAATGAGCCGGTATTGTTCAATGCATAGGCCAGTTGTCCACCCTTGCCCTTAACGGTGATCCCCCGCAAGGGCACCTGTGCTGAGCGAATATCCGAACTCGGGATAGGCTCATGTTCTACCACATCCAAATCACCCACCACAAAAGCCAACAGATAAGTGGGCAAAGGTTTAGTAGTCGCAAAGGTCAGGCGTTTAAAGCCATCGGGCAGGTCTTGTTGACTGATTTGTGGGGTATTGGTAAACCCCTTGTGGTGTTCTTTTACTTCCATTGACAGCTCAAAAGGCACTTTAAACCGTGGCTCATCGAAACCCGGAAACGCTTTACGGGCACCAATGGCCTCAAATTGGCTGAAAATATAATTCAAACCACTTTCTTCAACCTTATACAAACCATTGAGCTTAGTATCAAAAGCGGTATTGTAATGAATCTCTAATTCAGTTTTTTGCGGTAAAAGGGTGTCTTGTGCGGTCAGTCGAACCACTCCCGAGTGGCCCATTTCTTTGTAAATTAGTGGCTGTGAACCGTCTTTGCTGTTAAGGATAACCTTGGTGGGAATTATGTTTTTGCCGTGCAGCCAAATCTCTTTGACTGCCATTTTGATTTTTAATTGAATTTTTACTACCCCTGAAAACTCGACGTTATCAGGGTCAATACGCAGTTTTAAATCATAACTCAAAGGAACAACGGTATCGGGTAAGCGGCCCTGAGGTGAGGAGCGCTTTTCAGTCAAATTACGCTCATGCTGAACGTTAGAGATCACCACAAAGCAAAATATACAAACGCCAATAAATGCCAACAAGGCAAAAAATCTTTGCCATTTACTCGTAACCAAGGTTGGTTACCCCCATCAAGACCAAAAAATCTAAAACAATAGTGAGAAATGCTAATGTCGCTAAGGGTAATATACCCTTTGGGTAAAGTCAGCGCTTTGAGGACTCAAATAAAGTAAACTGGCACGCTAATATGTTACCAATTGTAAATTGGTAACAACAGCAGCACGAACTGGTGAATAACCGAACAAAGCTAACTGACTAAATAGCCTCCAACGCCTGAGAGAGCTTGTTTACCCCAATCACTTCCATGCCGGGAATTGGATCTTTTGGCATATTAGCTTTTGGTACAATCGCTCGGGTAAAACCGTGCTTTGCCGCTTCTGATAAACGCTCTTGACCACTGGAAACCGGACGAATTTCACCTGACAAGCCCACTTCACCAAATACGACCAAATCCTGAGGTAATATCTGATCCCTGAAACTGGATACCAACGACAGTAGCAAGGCTAAATCAGCACCGGTTTCTGTCACTCTGACGCCACCAACCACGTTAACAAACACATCCTGATCGCTCATTTGTAAATTACCGTGACGATGCAGTACCGCTAATAACATTGCCAGGCGATTTTGCTCAAGACCAACACTTACCCGGCGGGGATTGCCCAGCTGAGAATGATCGACCAGCGCCTGAATTTCGACAAGTAATGGCCGGGTACCTTCCCAAATCACCATCACTATACTGCCTGCCGCATGTTCTTGCGCACGGTTTAAAAAAATTGCCGATGGATTTTTAACTTCTTTGAGGCCCATACCAGTCATCGCAAAAATGCCCAGCTCATTAACCGCCCCAAAGCGATTTTTATTGCCCCTGACGGTACGAAAACGGCTGTCGCTGGTATCTTCAAGCATTATCGAGCAATCAATACAATGCTCCAGTACTTTAGGTCCCGCCAATGAGCCATCTTTGGTGACATGGCCAACCATAATAATGGCCACATTGTTTTGCTTGGCAAAGCGAGTAATAAAGGCCGCAGACTCTCTGACCTGTGATACGGACCCGGGAGCTGATTGGACATCGCTCATGTGCACAACCTGAATCGAATCAATGACCATGATACGCGGTTGCTCTTTTTCAGCTTTAAAACAAATACTTTCGACACTGGTTTCAGCCAGCATCCGCAATTTATCAGTCGGCAACTCTAACCGCTTGGCCCGCATGGCAATTTGCTGCAAAGACTCTTCACCGGTGACATACAAGGCATTCATGGTTTTTGCCAGGTTACACATCACTTGCAGCAATAAAGTGCTTTTTCCGGCCCCTGGCGAGCCACCAATCAAAATCGCCGAACCTGGCACCACTCCACCACCAAGCACCCGGTCAAGCTCGTTATAACCGGTTGAAAACCTTGGTAACTCTTGTAAGTCAATACTATCGAGAGTTTGCACTTCAGACTGGATTGCACCAGCATAACCCTCAAGGCGGCTGTTACGTTTAGTCGGTGCGGTGCCCACTCTAAACTCAGATACCGTACTCCAGGCATTACACTCGCCACACTGGCCTTGCCAACGCAGATATTCAGCGCCACAATCTGTACATACATAAGCAACTTTTGCTTTTGCCATAAAATTAACCTTTTGCTTTGATTGTCACTTCACTTTGAAACATCAGGCACAGTCATTGCTTTACAGTAATGGCTACAGTAATGGCCTGAGGGAAGAACCGGGGATATTAAGCGTTCACCAAGGCAAACCAATCGCCCAGAGAGGATTTTTTGACAGATTATCGCTTATTCAAGAACGTAGCAATTTAATTATCGTCAATTATGGTGTTTAATATAATAATCCCAACAGTTTAATGAGGCATGATGAGTAATAGCCCTAACGAGTTTCAAGACATTATCGAACAACTAGTGCCTATTATACAGGCGCCGGATTTCGACGTTCTCTTTAAGGCGATCACTTTTGAGCACAGTAAACCGCAACAATTTCAAATCAAACTCACCCTCAACGAACTAAAAAAAGCTTGCCCGCGCTATATTGATCTTCGGGGCCATGTTGATGGCAGTGTACGTCCCTACGTTTATGATAATAAAACCCATTATATGGATGACATGGCCATCAAGGTGTTTGAACGCGAACTCAGTCACTACGGCAGCTTTACCATGGGGGTTTATCAGGAAGTCAGCAACACCGAAAACAATTTCCGAGTTCGTCACCAAAAAGAACAAAAGCAACGACTCAAAGAAAAAACCACCCAAAAACCCAGAGCAGAGAATCCTGTAGAAGAAGCAGAAGAGTTGGTCACGCATCTATTTACGGCTAAAAAGGTCCAATTTCAAAGTTATGCCATTCGCTGTGAAGAGCGGATGAATTATAGCATCAGTGTTGAACTTCAAATTGGTTTGGGTGACAGTTTCAAAGCGGCAACCTCAGATTTATCCGTTAGCGGTTGCAAGGTTAAATTGCCGCTAGAAACGCTGGTTGAACCAGGTCAATACGTGACTTTGCATTTTAGAGGGCTCGAAGAGGAATTTGCCCTGGGCCTGGCAAACGGGGTCGAGTATGAAGTGGTCGCCAGTGAAGAACTGGGCCACTTTCAATACGTACGGATGAAGCGCAGTTATAGTGAAAATATCCAGTCATTTGATGAGTTTCTCAATAACTTTATCAACGGTAATAAACGCCGTTATAAAGTCAATATGGAAAACACCGAAGAAGCGGTGATCATCAAAGGGTATGAGCAGTATTACATTCCCCGCATCACCGCCTTACCGATATTTGTAGGCGATCATAACGGTCAATTAAGTATTAAGGCGGTTTTAACCACCGAAAACAATAAATATGTGCTGCAGTACTGGCGTAATGAAACTCAGGTACTGGTGATCCCCAAGGTCTTTACTCAAAAACGTCTCGAAGTCTTGCTTGATGGCCCTCAAGAAACCATTCTTTACAGCTTTACCCACACCAGACAAGGACGAGTATCTCACTATGCTGCTTTTGCTGAAGAATTAGAAAATGACGAACATCTCAAACATTTATTTTTTGGTTTTGGTTCGCAGAAACTCAGCTGGCGAGTACACAAAGTTCAGTTAATGGAAGCGTCTTATGACAATGCCCATATTCCGTTATCTTTACCGGACAGTGCTAGTGATGAAGTGAAGTTTTTAAACCGACCGCCCTCTCCCCGAGTGGCCTCAGTATTACAACATACCCGCATGATAATCGCCTTAACCGACATCAGTGAGTTTAAAAAAGTTAAACAATATCAGTCTTTTGCTTATAACTTAAAAGCAGCCAATGATTTAAAGGTGTTTGGTCTACCGACCGATGACGAGCAACAAAAAATCGAAATCGTCGCGGTAGATTATGTCAATTTACGCAAAGAAACGCGTTTTTTATATCAAACAGAAGTCAGTGTCGAACTGCCGCCAATGAAAGGTTTAAAAGGTAACACCCGGGATTTTTCAACCAAAGGTATGCAAATTGAACTGGATGAAACCTGTGAACTTGTCAAAGACGACGTGGTGCTGATCAATTTACCCCAGTTACAAAAAATAACCCGTAACTTCAAACTCAGCCGTCTGCCCTATGAAGTGGTTACCATTAGCAAAAGCAAAAAAATCATCAATGTGCGGGTCTATGAACATGGTGAAAAACATACCGGTAAAAAGTTTTTTCAGCAGTTGATTCAAAACAACCGCAGCAAATTAACCGCTGCCGAAGAAAGCCAAAGCGTGCCCGGACTGCCTTTAGCCATGCGCAACATGTACGTCAATGTTTGCGCCAATATGCCCTTTTATATCCACCGCAAGGGCATCCGTTACATGCTCAATATGATTGGTCGGGGCGGACGAGATAACAGCCTGCACAATATAATGGCTAAGTTTAGTGAACCTGGCAGCGACTACCATACGTACCCACTGACCAAAAATAACATGGTCACTAGTGTGTTCGCCCAGACATTAAAATCAATGAAACGTCAAGATGCCCCGGTCACTTGCGAACTGCTGGTCAGAGTCAAACGTAACGAAAGGCAACCCGAAAGCGCCATCACTATCGAAATAAGTCAGGACTTGCGCACCGCTCATTCTCATCAAAAATTTATCACCGAGGCCCAGCAAGAGGATTTGTTTTTTTGCTACCGTCTCATGCTATCGCGCACCGGGAGACCCGATATTGATTACATATCAAAAGAACTCAAATACGTCGGTAACTACGCTATTCACCGGGCCAAAGTACTCGAAGAAGAGCTGTGGTCAGTCATCGGCGTCGCTGATGCCATAGATATTAGCGACGAGGTAATGATGCGTTATGGTTTCAGCGATACCGACATTAAAATCCAGCAACAAGCCAAACAATTTTACTTTACCGAGTCATCCGATTTTTAATTTAGGTATGCTTACGAGCACTAATTAGCCAACAACCATTGCACTATCTGAGGAAAATGGTCACCGGTGGCGATGGCATCGGTCAGCATGTTGATATGGTCATAATCTTGTTTAAAACCAGTGGCTTTGCTTAGTAAGGTATATTTTGAGTCGCTATGATTTGCTTCATTCATAAATAACTTTACATCTTTGGGGTGACCCAGAGCTTTGTCATTGGCCGCTGCGATAAACCAACTGGGTGGCCAGTTTAATCCCTGACAAGCTTGTTGGTAATCAAAACCGTCATCGCTGTCGGTCCAGGGTTTGGCTTTTGTCCATAACATACTTTGATAATGGGACTTGGTGGTTTCATCATCTGAGCCAAAACCGATTTGCTTAGCGGGTAAAAAACCTTGCCGTTTGGCCACGTACGGGGCTACTAGTTGCCACATCAATCTAATTTTATACAAGGCCTCAAAGTTTAAAGCGGTCACCTTGCGTTTAGTGCCAAAAAATACCTTAGAGCGAACTTTACTTAAGTATTGAGGAAACCTTGCCAACATAGACGTCACTAATACCCCGCCCCAGGAGTGTGCCATTAAATGAACAGGTTGGGGGTTACGCTGGTGAACAAAGTCCATAAATAAAGGTAAATCATTAACAATAGTTTCAGTTTGACCATAACTATCAAAGGGTTTCATGAGCGGGATAGTCTCGCCACGACCACGTAAATCAATCACGTAAACATCAAACCCCTGTTCAGCCAGATAACAGGCCAGCCCTTTGCCTTTTTTGGTATAAAAAATCAGCCCGTTCTCAATCGCACCATGGACCATTAAAACCGGTGGTCCAGGCTGTTTTTGTGACATTTTGTGAGGGGTATAAATATGGCGCAAATGCAGCTGATGGCCCTGATCACTAATATAAAGTGACTGCTGTTGTAGCTTGCCCTCTTCGCTGTGTGCCATGTTTTAGTGTGCTCCCAGCAAGTACAATAATTGCAGTAGGCTGCCCTTGTTTACCGCCGCTTTAGCTTGCTCGCGAACCACCGGTTTGGCATGAAATGCCACGCCAAGTGCCGCTTTATTCAACATTTTCAAATCATTGGCACCATCACCAACAGCCACTGTCTGAGTGGTTGCAATACCATGCTCTTTTGCTACTGCCGATATCACAGCCGCTTTGGTATCGGCATCGACAATATCACCTAAGACTTTGCCCGTTACCTTGCCATCAATAATCTCCAGTTGATTGGCAAATGTCGCGGTCAAACCCAGTTGCTGTTGCAGCAGTTGGGTGAAATAAGTAAAACCACCAGAGGCGATGACAACCTGCCAGCCTTTATTTTGTAAACAAGCCACCAACTCAACCAGTCCGGGCATCAAAGGCAAGTTTTTGGCTACCGTTGCCAGAATACTTTCGTCAGCCCCGGCCAGTTTGGCGATCCGTTGGGTCAGGCTTTGGGCAAAATCCAGCTCTCCTTGCATTGCCAAACGAGTCACCGCAGCGACCTCTTCACCAACACCAGCTAACGCGGCAATTTCATCAATACATTCGATTTCGATAGCGGTTGAATCCATATCCATGACCAATAACCCCGGCTGATTAAGCACAGGCGTATTGGCAATATCGTCAAGCAAGGCCATCTCAACATCCAGATCCGTACTGTACTTAGCGATTTGACCTTGCAACTGGACAACCATTGGCTCATCAGCAAAACCACTGATCACCACCGCTGGTGACATTTCAGCCAAGGGTTGGTAACGATATAAATGCAACGGTAATTGATTTAACTCAACTAAAGGCGGTAGTAACTGGTGTAACACATCTGCCGACAAATGCTCGCCAAATATAATCAGCGAGCGATTGTATTGGCCTGATTCGCCGTGACAATAACACAGCTGCTTGTCGATAAAATCTATCAGCACCGGAGCATCAATGGCTAAACGAGGTAATTGGTATGGTGACAGGATCACACTGATATTGGCTTGAGCTAAGGGTTTAAAGCGGTCAGACACGGGCGTTAAAATCCGGGGTTTAAAATCAGTCGTTTGATTCTACCTTAGTTTTCATATAACCCGCATTTAAAATCTACATTTTGCAGTGACTTTGGTATTAAATACCCGTCCGCTTGATTCACAAGTCTCGTTCGCCAACAACCTTGTTACGCCCGGTGTTTTTTGCCTGATATAAGGCTCTGTCGGCCCGTTCAGTAAGCGACAAGGCATTATCTAATAGTGACATCGACGCCACTCCGATAGAAATAGCCACATAACCCATATTGGTTTTACCCTGATTGGTCGCCAGTTTGTTAGCACCAATTTTTATGCGAATATGCTCAGCTACGGCTATGCCCCCTTCGTAATCAGTATCGGGCAACAAAACCACAAACTCTTCACCGCCAAAGCGGGCTACAAAGTCATCTCCCTTAACCGCATTACTGATAACACTGGCGACATAAATCAGTACCTTATCACCCACCGAGTGACCAAAAGTATCATTAAACAGCTTAAAGTGATCGATATCCAAAATCAGCAGACAGCAGTTCCCATCAACTTGCGACGGCTGTTGCAGCAGGGTTACCACCATGTCATCAAATGCCCGGCGATTAGCGATACCCGTTAAAGAATCGGTTAGGGCCACCTGACTCAATACGGCCATACTTTCTTTAAGGCTTTGTACTTTATCGCCCATTTTAGCCAACGAATCTTTCATTTGATTATTGGCCTGACTGACTTTTTCAGTTTCGTCCAGCAATCCGGCAACCAGTTTACTCAATGTTTCAATATCTGGCCGTTTAGATAACATTTGTTGAAAGTGTTCTAATTCAGATGAAAAGTGGTTGGTGCCCGAATACATACTCTGAATTTTACCCATCAAACTACGCACCAGCACTTCGGTATTACTTTGGGCCAACTCCAGAGTTTCAGCGCTTTGCGGGGCGATGTATTGCAGATAAAGTTGATGGTTAAGGCTTGACGAAAAAGAATTTTGATGGCGGATCAGATCATCAATTTGAGCATTGAGTTTAAGTATCGACCCTTGTGAATACTCATACCAAACCGCATAGTTTTCGGGTGTCGGCGGTATATCCAAGTGAGTCATTTTCGGTAAAGCATCTTTGAGGATTTTAATTGAAGTCACTAACTGTTGTTCTTCGGGTTTTTTGTGCTGCAAATCAGTCACTACAATACTCCTTCCTATGTTGAGGAAAACTAGCTCAAGGTAAACGTCACCCAAAATCCACCCGCAAAGTGCCCACCACTCTTGATAGAAAGTTATTCGTTAAATAACGGACTTTACCCTAAAGCTTAGATAATAAAAACCAAATTCTCCAAGGTGCTATGTATTAAGGTGTTATGTATTAAGGCAGCATAATAAAAATTAAGTTTACTCTGATCCCGCTTTTGCCTATGATTGGCGGATGAATCAAGCTCAATTGACCCCTTCTTCCGTTTACCGTCGCCTGTCTCAAGTAGGTCTGTCCATCTGTTTATTGATTAGCGTATTAAATATGTGGGTTAATACCAGCGTTAATGGCAGTAAGGTTCACATCGACACCCTGTCGCAACTTACCCGGCAAATGGCTCAGCAAAGCGCACTCAGTGCGGCTAACTTTATCAAGCAAAAACAACCTCAACAATTAACTTTACTGCTTAATAACCTCACCTCGAATGAGTATATTGAGCAATCAATGATTTATGACAACAACGGCAACGTACTAGCGCGATCAGAAGAGGCCCTCACTGCCCATCAAGC